>NZ_JAKMQQ010000019.1:0-16903 GCF_025771645.1 Campylobacter sp. IFREMER_LSEM_CL2256 | reverse complement strand
CATTGGAAAATGTTTTTTTGAAAATCAAGCTGTAATGCAAAACTAATAAGAAATAATAAAATTAAAATACAATAAATATAAAATAATAATTAAATGGTGGATTTAGCAGGACTCGAACCTGCGACCAACCGGTTATGAGCCGGTTGCTCTAACCAACTGAGCTATAAATCCGCCAGAAGTTAAAATAAAAATGTTATTATATCTTTATTTCCTTAATTTAAATTTAGAATTTTATTTTTACTGCTTTTTCTATTGCTAAATATCTAAAAGTTATTAAATTTTGTAAAATTCCAAAGAAAATCATAAAGGTAGCAAAAGAACTTCCCCCATGACTAAAAAATGGCATAGGTATACCAACAACAGGAGCAAAACCTATGGTCATTGATATATTTACTGCTACATATATGAAAATAAATAAAGCAATGCAATTTGTTACTACTCTTGTAAAATAATCATCTTTGAGCTTATAATTTAAACTCAATAAATGAAAAATGAGTAAGGTGTAAAGTAATATGATTACAACCGCACCGATAAAACCAAATCTTTCAGACAAATATGCAAAGATAAAATCACTCGTAGAAATAGGTAAAAATTTAAAATGTGTTTGTGTGGCTTCATCGGCCTTTTTTCCGCTCAAACCACCGCTTCCTATTGCAATGATGGATTGTTTTACATGGTAACTTGGCTCTTCAGCTAAGAAATCATGAATTCTTTGTTTTTGATAAGGTTTTAAAAAATCACTATAAATAATAGGCGAAGCTATAGCTATAGCTAAAAAAATGCTAAGCCAAATTTTATAATTTACTCCTATGATAAAAAGCGTTCCAAAGCCCACTATTAAAAGTACTAAAGCTGTTCCTAAATCAGGTTCTCCTGCTATAAGTAAAAATGGGAGTAAAATATAAAAACTTAGCTTTAAAAATTGTTTTAAACCATAGCCATTATGAGGTGGTGGGTTTTGATAAATCAAATAAGCTAGCATTAAAATAAAAGAGGGTTTGAAAATTTCAGAAGGTTGTATGGTAAAATGCGTAAAAGGTATCTCAAGCCATCTTCTAGCTCCAAGTTTTTCAACACCAAAAATATCCACACTCAAAAGCAAAGCTATATTAATCCAATATAGTACAGGTATAAGCCACATTAATCTTCTTAAAGGTAAAAAGAAAAAAAATGCAAATCCTGCAAAACCTACTAAAGTATAGATAAATTGCTTTTCAGCTAAGCGTGTATTTGCTTCATAAATTAAAAGAAAAGATATAGCTATGATAGGCAACACTAAAAGAGGTTGAACAAAATCAAAATGCGTTAGAATTCTTCTATCAAGTTTTATCAAAGCTAACCTTTTTTACAAAATATTGTGTAATTATATGCTAAAATTGCAAATTTTATCACAAGGAAATATAATATGCTAAAAATTTCATCACTTTGTGAAGAAAGATTGGATATTTTTTTATCAGATATACTTAAGCAAAGTCGTTCGCAAGTTACTAAACTTATCAAAGAAAACTGCATATATATTAATGAAAAATTAGAAAATAAAAGTTCTAAAAAAATAAAACAAAAAGATGAAATAAGTATTTTTTTACCTTTAGTAAAAGAAGCCAAAGAAAGCTACACGCCCGAGTTTGATATAGAAATTTTATATGAAGATGATGATGTTTTAGTTTTAAACAAAGCTCCTAATGTTGTCGTGCATGGTGCAAGTAGTGTTAAAGAAGCGACTTTGGTGGATTGGCTTTTGCATAAGGGCTATGCTTTATCAAATTTAAATGGAGAGCATAGAGCAGGGCTTGTGCATAGACTTGATAAAGGCACAAGCGGAGCTATCATCATAGCAAAAAATAATCAAGCACATCAATTTTTAGCAAATCAGCTTTTAGATAAAAGTATGGGAAGATTTTACCTTGCTTTGAGTGACTTGCCTTTGAAAAATGATAAAATGAGTAATGAAAAAGCCATTATGCGTTGTCCTAATAATAGGCTTAAAAAAATTACTACAAATACCAAAAATCCTTTAGCAAAAAATGCAAAAACAGATTTTATAAATTTATTAAGTGCTAAAAACTGCTCTTTAATAGCTGCTAAATTATATACAGGAAGAACCCATCAAATCAGGGTGCATTTAGCAGATTTTAATCGCTATATTTTAGGAGATGAATTATACGGATATAAAGGAAAAATAAAGTATAATAGAGTAATGCTTCATGCGTATTTGATTTATTTTATTCATCCTAGGACTAAAGAGTTAATGTTTATAAAAGCTCCTATGTTTGATGATTTTTATCAAATTTTAAAAGAAAATTTTACACAAGGAGAGATAGATGAAAAAACTTCACTGGATTATCTTAAGTTCTGCTTTGGCTTTTAGTGCTTGTAGTACAACTATGAGTTCGCCTCAAATTGCTCAAGTAAACGATACTTTACCAAAAATTTCAAATATTAAAAGTATAAGTGATATTACAAGCATAGCTTTTGAATGGGAGCCTTTGTATGATCAAAATATAGCAGGCTATTACATTTATAGAGCAAATGCAGCTGGTGCACCTATGGAGCTTATAGCAAAAATTAAAAATAAATTTCAAACTCATTATACTGATACAAATTTAGAGCCAAATACAAGATATTATTATTCTATGAAAACTTTTAATGAGCTTGGGCAAGTTTCTCAAGATGGTGTAAGCATAGAAGCTTTTACCAATAGAGTGATTGATCCAGTGCCTTTTGTGCAAGCTATTGTGGGTTTGCCAAATCGTGTAAAAATAGTTTGGAGACCACACCCTGATGTAAGAGTAAATTCATACATCATTGAGCGTGCAAATATGAAAGATATGAAATTTAAAGAATTAACTAGGGTTAAAAATCGCTTAAGTGCTGAATATATAGATGATTCATTAAAGCCTGATGAGAGTTTTCAATATAGAATCATAGCTTTAACTTATGATGGCATTAAAAGTACCCCAAGTAAAATAGTAGAATCAACTACTAAAGCGCTTCCTCCTATGGTAAGTAATTTACAAGCAAGTAAAGATGCGCCAAGAAAAATCATTTTAACTTGGGATAAAATTGATTATGCTGATTTTGCTTATTATAAAATTTATTCTAGTTCAACCACCTTTTTACCTTTTAGCGTGGTAGCTAAAACTTCTGAAAATACTTATGAAGATGTAGTTAAAGGCGTGGCTGAAAAAAGATATTATAAAGTGAGTATGGTCGATAAAGATGGCTTGGAAAGTCCTATAGCAAGTGAGTCTGTAGAAGGTATTACCTTAGGGGCACCATTAGCACCAAGTATTATTTTATGTGCTGTTGAAGATGATGGTATTAGAGTTGAATGGGTTGATAATGATGATAGAGCTAAAGAATACATAGTTAAACGAAGTGGAGGTGGAAGTAATGCTGTGTTTAAAGAGATTAAATCTAAACAATTAAAAGACATCACAGCTGTTCCTGGAAAAGTATATAGCTATGAAGTTATAGCTATTGATGCAAATGGTATAGAATCAAAAGCTTCTGATAAATTTACAGCGGTGAAGTAATGCCAAATTTTAAGTGTAAAATTCTAAAAGAAATTCAACTTCCTTTTGAAAAAGATGGGGTTGAATTCTTATGGCTTGCTAAAGGTGAAAATGTAGACTTGCTTTTTACGCGTATAAAGCAAGAAAACTTTTTTTTGCAGATTAAAAAAGATGAAAAAAAACAAGAATGGCTTATTAAAGGTGAAAAACACACTAAGCCTTCGCAAATTGGATATTTGCAAAAAGCTTTACTTGTGTTTAAAGAAAACTTTACTCAAGATGTAGTTTGTGAAGCTGTGGCGTTAAAACATACAAGGTTAATCCAAAAAACACCTTTAATTGCCAATGATTTAAAAGAATTACTAGAGCAAATAAAAAACAAAAAGCAAATTTTTATTGAAATAGGCTTTGGAAGTGGTAGGCATTTGCTTTATCAAGCAAGATTAAATCCTGATGTTTTGATTATAGGTATAGAAATTTACACCCCTGCGTTAGAGCAAGTAGCTAAACTTGCCTTAAGTGAAAACTTAAATAATGTTTTATTAATAGAAACTGATGCAAGATTATTACTAAGCGTACTTGAGTCTAACTTGATAGATAAAATCTTTTTGCATTTTCCTGTTCCTTGGGATAAAAAGCCTCATCGTAGGGTAGTGGGGTTAAATTTTGCAAATGAATGCGCTAGAGTTTTAAAAGAAAATGGGCAATTTGAACTTAGAACAGATAGTTTTTTGTATTTTGATTTTACCCTAGAAACTTTTTTGAATTTTTCTCATTTGAAGGCCTTGATTAAGAAAAATGAAAATTTAGAAATTTCAAGCAAATATGAAGATCGCTGGAAAAGACAAAATAAAGATATATATGATTTAATCATTAGTGGTTTTAGCAAGAGTGAAAGTTTAAGCAAGGATCAAAAATTTGCCATTGAAGATTTAAGATTAAACGCAGAAGAATTAGCTTGTATAAAAAAGAATTTTAAAAATGAAGTTTTTAAGGGTGAGGATTTTTTCTTGCATTTTGAAAAAATGTACATTAAAGATGATGAGCTTATCATTAAAATAGCTTTTGGTGCTTTTTATAAGCCTGAGCATGTTTATATAGCTTTAAACGCACAAAAGATAGAATTTATTTTTGAACAGCCTTTTAAAACTAAAGAAAATTTAAAAGCTATAGAAAAATTAAGAGAAATATTGTATTCTTATATTAAATAATAATGATTTAAATAATTATCAAACAAATGATAAGGAAAAAGCAGTGATGATAGAAGCTAAAAAGCTTTGTCTTGGTTATGATGAACTTGTTATAGAAAATGCTAGTTTTTCGCTAAAAGATAATGATTTTGTTTTTATTACAGGAAAAAGTGGTAGTGGAAAGTCAACTTTGTTAAAATCTTTTTATGGAGATTTGGAACCAATAAGTGGAAGCTTAAAGGTTTGCAATAATGATTTAGTGGATATTTCTAATGCTGAGCTTTTACAGCTTAGGCAAAAAATAGGGATTATTTTTCAAGATTATCGTTTGGTTCAAGAATTTAGTGTAGAAAAAAATGTAATGCTACCTTTGATGATTAAAGGTTATAGTAAGAATGTATGTAAAGAACAAGCCGCAAAGCTTTTAAAGCATGTAAATTTAACTTTCAAAGCTGATAAGAAGCCAGCTCAGCTTTCAGGTGGAGAGCAACAACGCGTGGCTATGGCAAGAGCTTTAGCACATAATCCAAAATTACTCTTATGTGATGAGCCAACGGGAAATTTGGATGAGTATTCTTCAGATATTATATGGACTTTATTAAAATCAGCTAGAGAAATACTTGGAACTTGTGTAGTGGTTGTTACGCATAGAATTCCTACTAATTTAAGACTTGATTATCGTCGTTTTAATATAGAAAATGGGAGAATGAATGAAATCTTTTAAAAATCATCTTTCTTTGATATTTGCTTTAATGGTAATGATGTTCGCTTTTGAGTTTTTAATCATTACAAACAAAACTATAGAGCATTATGAAAAACTTTTAAATAAAGATTATAATATTATTTTAGTAGGTAAAACTCATTTAGATAAAAAAGGCATAGAAGATCAAGTAAGTCATTTTCAGTCTTTAGAAATTTTAAATCCAAATGAAATGATAGATAGACTTAAAAATGATATATCAGCTAAAAATATAGAAGTTTTAAAGGCTACATTGCCAAAATTTTATACTTTAAAACTCAATAAACTTTTATCAGAAGATGAGCTAAATACTTTAAAAGATAAGCTTTTAAAAAATCCTAATATTACTAGAGTGGAGACTTTTGCTAAAACGCATACAAAAATTTACAAACTTTTGGTTTTAGTGAAATTTTTATTATGGTTTTTCTTGTTTATTATAATATTGCTTAGCTTTGTATTATTGCTTAAGCAAATGAAAATTTGGCTTTTTGAGCATACTCAAAGAGTAGAAATCATGTGTTTACTTGGAGCACCGTTTTGGTTTAGATCTTTTATGCTTTATAAGATTGTTTTTATTGATTGTTTTATAGCATTTTTATTGCTTGTATTATTTTTTACCCAAGTTTATGATCTTGAATCCATTAAACTAGCCTTACAAAGTGTGGACATTAGCTTACCTAAAATAAGTATTTTCACACATTTGTTTTTGATTTTTTTAGCAATGCTTTGTGTTTGTTTTGCTTGTGTGAATTTTGTAATGTTTAAGGTTAGAAAATGAAAAAATGCTTTTTGCTTTTTTTGTTTTCTTTTTCTGTTTTATTTGCAAATGAAATTGTACAAAAACAAAAAGATATTAAAGAAAATGAACGTATAGTAAAGCAGCTTTCTAAAAAGTTAGAGGATTTAGCAAGTGAAATTTTAGATAATGAAAAAAATCTAAAAAAAATCGCTTCAGAAATTAGCACCTTAACTTCAAAAACTTCTAAACTTGAAAGTTCAGTAAAAACTCAAATAAAAGCGCTAGAGCAACTCAATGCACAAAATAAAGATCTTTTGCAAAATAAAAACAAAATAGAAGGGAAGATTATTGATTTAATTGCTAAAGATTTTGCTTATGATTTGGCAATTCCTAAAAATTATATTGAAAGTGAAGATAGTATCATAGCTTTAGAATTAGTTGGGGTTTTGGATAAAATTTTCAAAGAAGAATTTTATCAAATTTCAAAAGATTATGAAAATATAAGTAAAAAAATAGAAGAAAAGCAAACTCAAATTACCACAATCAATAATAATTTAAAAACCTATAAAGATCAAATCGATGAGCTTAAAAATCTTAGAAAAAAGCAAGAACAAGAAATAGCTAAGCAAAAAACAGATAAAGAAATTTATACTAGAAAACTTTCCAATTTGCAAGCTCAACAACAAGAATTGAGAAAAACACTTAATAAATTAAAAATTATTAAAGAAAAAGAAGAAGAAAAATTAGCACAAAAAAAAGAAGATAAAAAACCAAGCTCAAATGTTAAACAAGTAGGCTCAAGTTATCAAACAAGCAGTGTTAAACGCTATAGCGGTCCTAAGACAATCGCTCCTTTAGAATCTTACACGGTAAAGCAAAAATTTGGAAATTATGTTGATCCTATTTATAATATTAAAATTTATAATGAAAATGTGGTTTTAAAAAGTGACAGTGCTAATGCTGCAGTAAGAAATGTCTTAGATGGTAAAGTAGTTTTTGCAAAAGCAACTCCAACTTTAAAACAAGTTGTGATTGTTGAAAATAAAGATGGTATACATACTATTTATGCGCATTTAGATAAAATTGCACCTGGTGTTAAAGTGGGTAGAAATATCAAAAAAGGTTATATTATAGGTAGGGTTGAAAGTGATTTAACTTTTGAAGTAACGCAAAAGAATTTTCATATCAATCCTTTAGAGATGATTAAATAAATTAGTTTTTTTTAATGCGAATTTTGATATAGTTTCAAATCAAAGGAGAAATTTAATGAACAATAAAAGAAAAAGAGTATTGGTTAAATTTTCTGGAGAAGCTTTGGCTGGAGAAAATGGGTTTGGTATAGAAAATTCTATTTTAAAATACATAGCTTCTGAAATAAAAAGCTTGATTAATGAAAATGTTGAAGTAGGTATAGTAATAGGCGGTGGAAATATCATTAGAGGGGTATCTGCTGCAAGAGATGGACTTATAAAAAGAACAAGTGGTGATCATATGGGTATGCTTGCTACTGTGATTAATTCTATAGCTATGCAAGAAGCATTAGAAAGTGCTGGGCTTGATGTAAGGGTTCAAAGCGCTATTCAAATGGAAGCATTCTGTGAAACTTATATCATGAGAAGAGCACATAGACACTTAGAAAAAGGACGTATAGTTATTTTTGCTTGTGGTACGGGTAATCCTTATTTTACTACAGATACTGCTGCGACTTTAAGAGCGGTAGAAATTCAAGCAGATATGATTATTAAAGCAACTAAGGTAGATGGAATTTATGATAAAGATCCTAAAAAATATGATGATGCAATTATGCTTAATGAGTTAAGCTATGAAAGAGCTTTGCATGATAATATTAAAGTTATGGATGATACTGCAATAGCCTTAGCTAAAGATAATGCTTTACCTATTGTGGTATGTAATATGTTTAAAGAAGGAAATTTATTAAAAATCATCCAAGGCGATATGAGTTTATGCTCTATTGTTAAAAATCAAGATTAAGGATAAAAATGAGAGTAGAACAAATAGCTGCAAAAGCATTAAAAAAACTAAAAGATGATAGATATAAACTAGCTCTTGTAGTAGCTAAAAGAGCTGAAGAGCTTGCAAATGGTGCAGAACCTTTAGTAAATTTAGATAAAAATAAATACAAATATACCGACATTGCTTTACATGAAATAGCAGAAGATAAAATCGTTTTAGAGGGATTTATTGAAGCTAGTAAATGATGAGTTATTGTTAGATAAACTTGTTGATGATGTTAAAAATTGTAAGGATTTACAAAGAGCAAAAGAAATCCTTTTTATGGTCTTTCCACAATCTGCTGTTTTAGAAAAAGCGGTAGATTTTTGTATCCAAAAACACGAAGGACAATTTAGAAAAAGTGGAGAACCATATGCGGTTCACCCTATATTAGTGGCTTCTTTTGTGGCTTTTTTAAGTCCAGTGCAGTCTATGATTATCGCTGCATTATTGCATGATGTGCTAGAAGATACAAATTGCAATGAAGAAGAATTGAGTTTAAATTTTGGCGAAGAAGTCACCAAATTAGTTCAAGGCTTAACCAAAATAGTCAGTATTAGAGAAGATCATCTTACACGCTCTAATTCTAATGAAAAGCTTGCAAAATCTGCTTTGACTTTTAGAAATATGCTTTTAGCTGGTGTTGAAGATGTGAGCGTGCTTGTAATAAAGCTTTGTGATAGATTGCACAATATGCTTACTTTAAATTTTTTAAGAGAAGATAAACAAAAAAGAATCAGCGAAGAAACCTTGGTGGTATATGCACCTATAGCTCATAGACTTGGAATTTCAAGTATAAAAAATTTGCTTGAGGATTTAAGTTTTAAGTTTTTATTACCTGATGAATATGCACAAATTGATAATTATATAAATGCAAAAGATCAACAAATTCAACTTGGATTTAATGAATTTATCTCAAAAATAGAAATGTTATTTTTGGAAAATGGGTTTAGACAAGGTAGTTTTGTTATACACAAAAGAATCAAACATAATTATTCTATTTATTTAAAAATGCAAAGAAAAGGTGTGGGGCTTGATGAAGTTTTAGACCTTTTGGGTGTAAGAATTTTGGTTGAAAAAGTTTATGATTGTTATTTGGCTTTAGGAATTTTACATACACATTTTAATCCTTTAATTTCAAGATTTAAAGATTATATAGCTTTGCCAAAACAAAATGGTTACCAAACCTTACATACAACACTTTTTGATGCAAAAAATATCATAGAAGCTCAAATTCGCACCTTTGATATGCATAAGACTGCTGAATTTGGCGTGGCAGCGCATTGGAAATATAAAGAAGGAAATATAACAACACCAAATTTAGATTGGCTTGCGGATATTTCTATGCATGGTAAAGAAGATGGCAATGCTGTGCAAGATTGTGATGCTATCGAACTTTATGAATATGCAAAAGATAGTTTATATATAGAAGATATAGCAGTATATTCTCCAAAGGGTGAAATTTTTACTTTGCCGCGCGGGGCTACGGCTTTGGATTTTGCTTATGAAGTTCACACCAAAGTAGGACTTCATGCAAAAACTGCGTTTGTTAACCGCATGAGAGTACCACTTTTAACCGTGCTTAAAAATGGAGATATAGTTAGCATTGAAACTTCCGAAGAAGAATTTTTTAGATGTTCATGGATAGATAGCGTTAAAACAGGAAAGGCTAGAGCTAGTATAAGAGATTTTTGCAAGCAAAAGAAAAAAGAATTAAATAACAAAATTGCTGTTAATCTTTTATCTACTGTTTTTAATAAAGATTCTAAACTTATAGAAGAATGGCTTGAAAAAGAAAATTTTAATAAAAAGCTAAGACAAATTGCTTTGGATTTTAATTATTTTAAAGATGTAATTATTGCTCTAAGAAAATATATGGGGCAAAATCAAGCAGCTAAATTTGAGCAAAATGAGCAAAAATTTGAAAGCATAGTGATTGGTTCTAATTATAAAATAACCACGATTAATTTTGATTATTGTTGTAGGCCTAAAAGAGGAGATGAAATTATTGCTTTTAGACATTCAACTGGAGCAACGATACACCATAAGCTTTGTGAGCAAGCAATGAAAATGATAGAAGATAATAAAGAAATGGTTTTTGTTTTTTGGAATGATAGTTCGATAAAAAGTTACAAAATCATCGTTTCTATAGAAAATAAAAAAGGTTCTTTAGCAGATTTTCTAACTACTTTAGCTAAAATGCAGATTAATGTTTTAAGTATTAACTCAGCTGATTCAGAGCCAGTCGTTGCAAACTATTTTGAAGTACAAGTTGAGTTACCTAATAATATAGATCTTGAGAATGCAAAAGAAAGATTGAAATCTAGATATAAAATTTTAGATTTTACATCTTTAAATGATGCATATAATAATCACTAAAAAAGGTTTTTTATGGATATTAATGAAATTATTAAAGAAATTAAACGAGGAATAGCAGAAATTATTGATGAAGAAAGATTAGTTTCTTTAGTAAAAAATTACTATGAAAAAGGTGAAAATTTTTTTGTAAAGGCTGGTTTTGATCCTACGGCTGCTGATTTGCATTTGGGTCATACTGTGGTTTTGAGCAAAATGGCTTTGCTTCAAAAGCATGGGGCTATAGTGCAGTTTTTAATAGGCGATTTTACTGCTCAAATTGGAGATCCAACAGGAAAAAGTGCTACAAGAAAAAAACTTGACAAAGAAGAAGTACTTAAAAATGCTAAAACTTATGAAGAACAAGTTTTTAAGATTTTAGATCCAAATAAAACTCAAATTCATTTTAATTCTAAATGGTTAAATGAGCTTGGTGCTGCTGGTATAGTAGAGCTTACTTCGACTTTTAGTGTTGCTAGAATGCTTGAGAGAGATGATTTTACTAAGCGCTTCAAAGAACAAAGCCCTATATCAATTTGTGAGTTTTTATATCCGCTTTTGCAAGGTTATGACAGTGTTGCATTAAAAAGTGATATAGAAATGGGTGGAACGGATCAAAAATTTAATCTTTTAATGGGTAGACAGCTTCAAAGAGTATATAATTGTCAAAAAGAACAAGCGGTAATGATGATGCCATTGCTTGAAGGCCTTGATGGTGTAAACAAGATGAGTAAAAGCTTGGGAAATTATATCGGTGTAACTGAAAATGCCAAAGAAATGTATGCTAAAGTTTTGAGTATAAGTGATGAGTTGATGTTTAGATATTATGAACTTTTAAGTGAAAAAAGCTTAAATGAAATTTCACAAATAAAAGATGATGTTAAAAATGGCTCATTGCATCCTAAAAAAGCTAAAGAGAATTTAGCTTTAGAAATTACTGCGCGTTTTCACTCAAATGAATGTGCTTTAAAAGCTAAGGAAGAATTTGACAAAGTCCATAGCGCAAAAGAACTTCCTAGTGATATGCCAAGTTTTACTTTAGAAGGTAGTATTTGGCTTGCAAAAGCTATAGTAGAGTGTAAAATGGAAAGTTCTACTTCAGCTGCTAGAAGATTGATTAATTCAAATGCAGTAAGTGTTAATGGAGAAAAAGTTCAAGATGAACAATTCCAACTAGAAAGCGGTGAATATATTTTACAAGTTGGAAAAAGAAAATTTGCAAAATTAAAGGTAATATGATGAGTTTTAAAGCTTTAAAAATTGGAAAGCATGAGATAAAATATCCTATTTTTCAAGGTGGCATGGGACTTGGTATAAGTTGGGACAAACTTGCTTCTGCAGTTTCTTTAAATGGTGGATTAGGGATTATTTCTTCGGTAGGAACTGGATATTATGAAAATAGAACGCATATAGATAAAGAGTTCAATGCAAAGCCTTATGGTAGTGATAATTTTTACTCAAAAGCAGGCTTAAAAGCTTTGATAGATAATGCTAGAAAGGTTTGCAAAGATGCACCTTTAGGCTGTAATATTTTATATGCAAGTAATAATTATGCGCAAATTGCTCGTAATGCTTGTGAGGTTGGTTTTAATGTGATAGTTTCAGGAGCAGGGCTTCCTACAAATTTGCCTGAATTTACACAAGATTATCCTGATGTTGCTTTGGTGCCTATTGTATCATCAGCTAAGGCTTTAAAAATTATCTGTAAAAGATGGCAAAGCAGATACAATCGCTTGCCTGATGCGGTTATAGTTGAAGGACCAAAAAGCGGTGGACATCAGGGTTTTACTTATGAGCAATGTTTAATGGATGAATATCAGTTAGAAAATGTAGTACCACAAGTTGCGCAAGAAATTAAAAACTGGGGAGATATACCATTAATCGCCGCGGGTGGAATTTGGGATAAGCAAGATATAGAAAAAATGATGTCTTTAGGAGCAAGTGGCGTTCAAATGGGAACTCGATTTATAGGAACTTTTGAGTGCGATGCTAGTGATGATTTTAAGCAAGTATTGCTAGATTGTAAAAAAGAAGATATTGAGCTTTTAAAATCTCCAGTTGGCTATCCTGCAAGAGGGGTAAGAACTAATCTTTTAAATTTAGTAGATAAAAGAATGGGGCCAAAAATTTCTTGTGTGAGCAATTGTGTTGCACCATGCGGTAGAGGCAAGGAAGCTACTAAGGTGGGTTATTGTATAGCAGATAGATTATATGATGCTTGGAGCGGTAAAAAAGAAACAGGCTTATTTTTTACAGGGGCTAATGGATATAGACTAGATAAGCTTATTAGTGTAGAAGAGCTAATGAAAAAATTAGTTAATGGCGAAGATGCTTAGAATATTTTTTATTTTTTTATTATTTTGTTTTAGTGTTTTTGCTAATATAGAAGTTAAGAAATTTGATCAAAATTTTTTAACTTCTAATTCAGAAGAAAAACTACAATTACACCAGCAGTTAAAATCTTTGTATATACAAAGTGTGATTAATGATAATAATGAAGAAAAAAATGAGATTTTAAAAAGATTAATCATAAGTTCAAATTCTTTAGGCTTTGATGATAAAGCTTATGTGCAAGAGCTTAAAGAAAGCGGAGTAAGTGAAGAAGAAATTTCACGTTTAAAAAATGCTTTAAAAGTTATACAAGATCAAAAAATAAAAAAAGAACAAACAAAAATTGAAACCAATACCACATCACCTATTAATAAAAAAGAAGATAAAAAAGAAGATAAAAAAGAAGATAAAAAAGAAGATAAAAAAGAAGATAAAAAAGAAGATAAAAAAGAAGATAAAAAAGAAGATAAAAAAGAAGATAAAAAAGCTCCGGTGCAAAAAGAGCTTTTTGTGCTTGATGTAAAGAAATCAGACAATGGTATCTTACTTGATTTAAGTGAAAAAATCAGCCAAAAAGACATTAAAAACTTTACTCTCAAAGGCGATAAGAATTTTCGTTATGTTGCAGATTTTGATGGGATTTTAAAAGGACCTAAGAGAACTTTTGAATTTAAAGATTTTGATATTATCGTATCGCAATTTAACCCAACAAGTATGCGTTTGGTCTTAAGTTCAAAAAAAGAATTAAAGATCAAAATAGAGCTTAAAGATCAAAGTCTTTTTATGGGGCTTGAAAAAGTAGAAAAAAAAGAAGAACCCAAACCTATAGTTAAAAAACAAAATGAAATTAAAAAAACAGAAGTAAAAAAAGAAATTATTAAAAATGAGCCTTTATATATTTTAAAATCAAGTAAAGATAAAAATGGTGTTAATTTAAAATTAAACAATGATATTGATATTGAAGATATTAAAATCAATTCTTTTAAAGATGGTAAAACATATCGTTCTATTGTAAGCTTTGAAGCTATTTTAGAAGGCGATAGAAAAAAAATCGATATCAATAAAAATCAATCCATCACAATAGTGCAATTTAATAAAACTACAGTAAGAGTTGTTTTAAATTCTACTAGTGATTTTAAAACCAATCTTGATTTAGACGATGAGGAATTATTTATAGGCTTTGAAAAAAAGGCTAAAAAAACACCAACAAAAACTACTTCAAAAACGGCAAAAACTACCATTAAAAAATCAGGTAAAATCATAGTAATTGACCCAGGTCATGGAGGTAAAGATCCAGGTACTTTGGGTGATAAGGGTGTTAGAGAAAAAGATGTAGTTTTAAGTGTGGCTTTAAAACTTGGTAATGAGCTTAAAAAACGTGGATATAGAATTTATTATACTAGAAGTACAGATAAATTTATAAACTTAAGAGATAGAACCTCTATGGCTAATGAAAAAATGGCGGATTTATTTATTTCTATCCATGCAAATGCAGCTCCAAATAAACAAAGAGCTAAAACTTTACAAGGTATTGAAACCTTCTTCTTATCGCCTGCAAGAAGCGAAAGAAGTAAAAAAGCTGCTGAGTTGGAAAATCAATCCGATTTTGAAGAGATGAATTATTTTTCCAAACAAACCTTTTTAAATTTTTTAAACCGTGAAAAAATCGTTGCTTCAAATAAATTAGCTATTGATGTTCAAAAAAAGATTTTAAGTAATGTAAGAAAAAAATATAAAGTTGTTGATGGTGGAGTTAGAGAAGCTCCTTTTTGGGTTTTAGTGGGAGCGCAAATGCCTGCTATATTGATTGAAACAGGTTATATTAGTCATCCTAGTGAAAGAAATAGATTAACAAATAAAAATTTTCAAGAATTATTAGCCATTGGTATTGCTAATGGTATAGAGAGTTATTTTTATAAAAATCAATGAAAAAAGCAAATATTATCATTAAAAACAATGCACCTTTTTCTTTAGATTTTGATGATTATTATTTTAATTCTAGTGATGGTTTAAGTGAGAGTGAATTTATCTATACTAATGCTTTTGAATTTCAAACAAAACAAACTATCATTGCAGAGCTTGGTTTTGGTATAGGTTTAAATTTTTTCCTTACTTTAAAGCGTTTTATAAAGGAAAAAAAAGAAAATCAAAGATTATTTTATCTTAGTTTTGAAAATTTTTATATAGAAAAAGAAACATTAAGAGAAATTTATAAAAACCTTAGTTTTTATGAGGAATTTAAAGAGCTTTTAGAGCAGTTTTTAAAATTTTACCCTCCATGTAAAGATGGAGTTTATAGATTTTATTTTCAAGATTGTTTTTTAGATTTGGTATTTGGCGATGCTAAAGAAAAGTTACAAAATTTAGACTTTAAAGCCGATGTTTGGTATTTAGATGGTTTTGCTCCTGCTAAAAATCAAGAGATGTTTAATGAGGATATTATAAACAAAGTTGCCAAAAATTCAAAAATAAATGCCAAGATTTTGACTTTTTCTTCTGCAAGCATTTTAAAAAAAGCTTTAATTAATAATAATTTTCAAGTACAAAAAATCAAAGGTTTTAGAAAAAGGGAAATGATACAGGCTATTTTTAATGGCTTTGAGTTTGAAGATAAATTTGCTTATTTTAACACTCCAAGTTTAAAAAAAGAGATACAAAAAATAGCCATCATCGGAGCAGGTATAGCCGGAGCTAGTATAGCTTATGAGCTTTCTTTAAGAAATGTTCAAGTAGATGTTTTTGAAAAAGAAAATTCATTAGGAAAAGGTGCTTCTGGAAATATCAATGGAATTTTAAGCTCTTTGATTTTAAAACCTGATGTTTTGTTGGGTGAGTTTTCACAATATGCTTTTTTAGAAGCAAGTAGATTTTATAGGCAAATTTTAGATTTAATTTCTCAAGGGGTTTATGAATTTGCTCACAATGAACTTATGCAAGAGCGTTTTGATAGTCAAAAAGATAATGTTTTATTTGAAATTATTAACAATCAAGCTTTTTTAAAAGATGGAACATGTATAAAGCCCCAAGAGCTTGTGAAAACACTTTTGCAAAAAAGCAAGGCTAGAGTATTTTTTGAGCATGAATTTAAAGATTATTCTTATGAAAATGAAAAGTTTTCTTTGCAATTTAATAATCAAAAAACATTGAAAGATTATGATGTGTTAATTTATGCTCAAGGTGCTGATGTTAAGAATTTTTTAGAGTATAAACATATGAAATTAAGCAGTGTTAGAGGACAATGCACTCATTTAAAACCATTTTTAAAAAATTCTCATGCTTTATCTTCAAAAGGCTATATTTGTCCTATCAATGAAGAATTAAATTTACAACTTATTGGTGCAAGTTATGATAGACTTAATCAAGATACAACGCTTTTGAAAAATGATGATTTGCAAAATGTTGAAAATATAAAAGAATTTTTACAAGGTGAAAATTTAGAAATTATGGGTGGTAAAGTAGGATTTAGATCATATTCTAGTGATAGATTTGCCATAATAGGTCAAGCCTATGATGAAAATTTTTATATGCAAAATTATAAGGCACTTTTATGGCATAAAAATAAAAGTCAAGTAGCGCCAAATGATTTTATTCCTTTGTATTTTTCTATTGCTCATGGATCTAGGGCTTTTGCTAGTGCTATTATTGGAGCTAGAATACTTAGCGCATTAATCTTTGATGAGCCAAAAATAGAAAAAGATTTTTTACATGCTACTCATCCTGCAAGATTTTTAATTAGAATGTTAAGAAAAGGAAAAAATTAAATTTAAGTGTTTAAATGCTTCAAACACCTATTATCCAACACATTCAAACGTTCATAATACCTTATTATTATACTAATATTTTATTATTGTTTATTTTTAAGCTTAAATTTATAAATATAGTATTAACATTTCTTAATTGTTAAGAATATATTAGTAATACCCATTACAAAAATATATTTTTATCCTAACAAGCAACCCATCAAACACATTAACTATTTTTTGAAAGGACTTTTTCAATGAATATAAATTTATCTAAAAAA
>NZ_JAKMQQ010000018.1:0-18358 GCF_025771645.1 Campylobacter sp. IFREMER_LSEM_CL2256 | reverse complement strand
GCAATACTTGTAAAAATAACTATAATAGTTTGAATGTAAGCTATTTTTAGTGCAGGTGTTTCTATTACTTCTACATCTTCACCAGCACAAGTTGTATAACCATCAATTTTTACACAAATACCAAATCTATCGCCACCATTTTGAGTGGTATAATTAAAAATATTATAATCTCCAGCATTTTCATAAGCTTTAGCTACTGTAACTATATCTGGATTTTGCTCTCCACCAACTAATGATTTATCAGTTGATGCAAATACAGTATAAGCATGATCAAATACAAAAGTTCTTCCTGGTAATTCGTTAAATTTTTCTTGTAAGTCTTTAACTAAAACATCAATTGCTAATACCCCTATAAATTTACCATCTTTAATTAAAGGCATAGCATAGGTAAAACATGGCAATCCTGTTGTTGCATCAATATAAGCTGCTGTGATATATAAGCCATTTTTCTTTCTAGCTTCTATATAGAATTCTCTTGTGGTAGCATCGTAATTGTCAGCTTTTCCATAAATTCCATAGTCTAAGCCTTTACTATCGCTATCTGGATCGCTTACTATTAATTCTCCATTTGATTGAGCTATATAGACAGCCAAATAGCTGTTTATATCTCTAACGGTTTTAAGTAAATCACCTGTGTTTTCCATAAGCTTTTCTTGAGTATTAAGTTCGTTATATGGAAGTCTTAAAATAGCTTGAGAAAGTTGCTCTAAAGAATGAGTATGGAGACTTTTAAAATCTCTCATTGATTTTTCTGCAACTTTTACATAGTTAGTTTCAGCTTTAACCACCTCATGATTTAAAGCTTTTTTTGTAAAAATAAAGCTAATAATTCCAAGTACTATCAAACAGATGATAGCTATAACATTAGCAATTAATGAAATTTTTAATTTAATACTTTTCATTAAATAACCTCCTTTTTTTATTTGCAATGTTGAAATTTGGTTTTATTATAACATTAAAATCAAAAATGTACAAATATTATCTAAATGATAAATTTTTATATTAATGTTTTTAAGAGTTTAGAGCATGCTTGCGAGAGTATAGTATAAGTCTCATTAAAATCTCCGCTATACCAAGGATCAGGAACTTCATCGTATCCTAATTCTAAAGCATAAGAAGTGATTTTGTGAATTTTGTGTTTAAAATTTGGAAAATTTTTAACTATATCATTATAATTAGAATTATCCATAACGATAATAAGATCATTTTCTTCACACATTTTTAAGCTTAGCTTTTGACTGCAAAATGGCTTGGAGTTGATATTTTTACTATTTAACATGGCTTTGGTTTTATAGTGCATATCCTCTCCATCATGATAACCTGAAGTGCCTGCGCTAGAAACAATAAATTTATCGTTTAAATTTGCTTTTATTAAAAGATCTTTCATGATAAATTCAGCCATAGGGGAACGACAAATATTCCCTAAGCAAACAAAAATAATTTTAGTCATTTTTTCCTCAAAAATTGTGTAGTTTTTTCAAAATTATAGCAGTATTTCAAAATATTTTTTAAGATTAATTAAAACTAAGATATAATTTTTCATTAATGGGGAGCTTTTGCTGAGAGGAAGTTAGACTTCGACCCTTGAGAAGTTTGGTAATGCGAACTTTGAATTCTTGCAAAAACTTTCCTTTTTTATAAAAAAGGATAAAAATGATACAAGCAAAAACAAAAACTAAAATTCCTATCTTAACTATAGCAGGAAGTGATTGTAGTGGTGGAGCTGGCATACAAGCTGATTTAAAAACTTTCAGCGCTCATGATTTATTTGGTATGAGTGTAGTTTTAAGCGTTGTGGCTGAAAATACTGCAAGGGTGATTTCTTGTTTTGATATACCCACCAAGATAATAGATGAGCAAATGCTAGCAGTTTATGAAGATATAGAGCCAGCTGCTGTGAAAATTGGGATGCTAGGTTCAAAAGAAATTATAACTTGTGTAAAAGAAAATTTATTACGCTTTAAAGCCAAAAATGTAGTGATTGATCCTGTGATGTTTGCAAAAAATGGCTATGCTTTAATGCCTTTGGAAAATTGTCAGTTTTTTAAAGATGAAATTTTATCTTTAGCTGATGTACTTACGCCAAATATACCTGAGGCTGAATTTTTATGTGATTTTAAAATACTTAATGAAGAGGATATGAAAAAAGCTGCTATAAAGCTTTTCAAAGAAGGTGCAAAAAGTGTTTTGATTAAAGGTGGGCATAGTAAAGATAATACTAATGATGTTTTTTATGACGGAAAGAAATTTAGTATTTTTAAAGCAGAAAAAATCAACACAAAAAACACACATGGTACAGGTTGTACATTAAGTTCAGCTATAGCTAGTAATCTTGCCTTAGGTAAAGAAAAGCATGAAGCTATAAAGCTTGCTAAAGATTATGTATATGGGGCTATATTAAATTCCTTAGCACTTGGAAAAGGTTGTGGTCCAACAAATCATTTTTATCAATTTGATAAGGAATAAAAAATGATTAAAATAGTAAGAGAAAAAAATCCTTTGATTCATCATATTACTAATTATGTTACAGCTAATGATTGTGCGAATGTAACTATAGCAATGGGAGCAAGTGCTGCTATGGCTGATTTTTATGAAGAACAAACTGATTTTGCTAAAATAAGCTCAGCCTTAGTATTAAATACAGGCACTATTAATCAGCTTGTAGCAAATTCTATGCTAAAAGCAACCAAAGAATATGCTTTATTAAATAAACCTATAGTTTTTGATCCTGTTGCTTTGGGTGTGAGTAAGGCAAGAGATGGGATTAATTTTGAATTGCTTAATCTAAAAGGTATTAGTATTGTTAAAGCAAATGCGTCTGAAATGGCTAGTGTTATAGGTTTAGATGGTAAAGCAAGAGGGGTTGATAGTACTTTTGTAATTAATGATGAGTTTTTAGAAAAAGCTAGAGAATACTCATATAAAACTAAGCGTGTTTTAGCTATAACTGGAAAAATTGATTATATTATAAATCAAGAGCGCATTGTAAAAGTTTATAATGGCTCTATCATGGCTACTAAAATAACTGGAGCAGGTTGTATGTGTGCTTCTTTGTGTGGGGTTTTTGCAGGAGCATTAGAAGATAAATTTCAGGCTAGTTTATATGCTTTATTGAGTTTTGGCATAGCTAGTGAAATCGCTCAAGATCTTTCTAGTGGAAGTGGTAGTTTTAGAGTGAGTTTAATCGATGCTTTAAGTAATTTAAATGATGAAGAAATTAAAAAAAGAGCTAAATATGAAATCATTTAAAATTTATCTTGTTGCAAGCAAGGGTGAGAAAAGTGAAAGTGAGTTTTTAAATATTTTAGAAGCTTCTTTGAAAGCCAAGATTGATATTTTACAACTTAGGGAAAAAAATCTTAGCACTTTAGAATTTTATAATCTTGCTTTAAAAGTTAAAGCTTTGTGTGAAAAATATAATACGCCTTTTGTGATAAATGATAGAATCGATATAGCCATGGCTGTGAATGCAAATGGAGTGCATATAGGACAAAAGGATATGCCTTTAAAAAAAGTAAGAGAACTTTTAGGCGAAGATAAAATCATAGGACTTACGATCAATCATAAAAGCGAGCTTGCTAATACTCAAAGCGCTACTTATCTTGGAGTAGGGGCCGTTTTTGCTACTCCTAGTAAGCAAGATTGTGTTGTACTTGGTATAGATGGATTAAAAGAAATTACTAGTTTAAGTTCTTTACCTATTGTAGCTATAGGTGGGATAGATGAAACTAATTTAAATTTGCTTAAAGACTGTAATATACAAGGTATAGCTGTGGTTAGAGCAATAATGCAAGCAAGTGATCCTTATATGGCAACTTTAAATTTAAGATCAAGTTTTGATAAAACTTTTATAGGAAAATAATGATTTATTTTATAGGAGATAAAGAATTTGATGGCGTTAAGACTATAAGATTAAATGAAATCAAATTTCTTGATTTTGAAGTGAATTTAAAAGAATTTGATTGCTTGATCATTAGCTCTAAGAATGCATTAAAAGCATTAATGTCAAGTAAAAGTAAAATTAATTTTGATATTCAACTTTATGCTGTGGGGCAAAAAAGTGCTGATTTTGCAAAAGAACTTGGTTTTAAAAATATCAAATATCCTAGTAAAGCTTATGGTAAAAATTTAGCTAGCGAGTTTTTATCTGAGTTTAAAAATAAAAAATGTCTTTATTTAAGAGCTAAGAAAATTAGCTCAGGCCTTGATGAGGTTTTATTAAATGAAAATATCTCTTTAAAACAATTAATTGTTTATGAAAACGTAGCCATAGAGCCTAAAAAAGATGAGTTAAAAATACAACATCCTAGTGTTTTTATCTTTAGTGCTCCTTCAAGCATAGAGCAATTTTTGAAATTTTTTGCATTAAAAAACGAAGATAAAGTTGTAGTTATAGGTCAAAGTACAGCTTTAAAGCTCCATAATTTTAAAAATTTGTATATATGCAAAGAGCAAGATCTAAACTCTTGTTTGAAATTAGCTAAGAGTTTAGATTTTTAAAAGTATTATATAGTAAAATTGAAGCAATAAAAATCATACAAATATCGCCAACTAAAGTAGCTAGCCAAACTCCATTAATCCCTAAAAATTGCGTTAGTATAGATAAAGATAAAAATGGAAAAATAAGACTTTGGGAAATAGAAATTCCTAAAGAAAACAAAGGTTTATCAAGTGCTGTGAAAAATGAAGCGCAAAGTTTTCCAAACCAGGAAAATAAAAATGAAAAAGAAAAAAATATTAAGGCATTTTGTGCTATATGGATAAAATCTTGGTTGTTATCTTTGTTAAAAACATTTACTATAAGGTTATTGAAAAAATAAACAAATAAAAACACTATTGTGCTTATACCCCAAGAAGCAAAAAACATTCTTTTAAAAATAGCTTGAATTCTTGCAATATTTTTGTGTCCATAATTATAACTTAACGCAGGTTGCATAGCATCGCACATGGCCAAAACTAGCATGAAAACAAAAGTACTAAGATATAAAATCACTGAAAATGCTGCAACAGCTGTACTTCCAGAAAGTTCAAGCAAGAAAGCATTGGCTAAGATGGTATAAAAAGAGCTAGAAATATTAGAAAAAAATTCAGATGAGCCATTATAAAGTATATTTTTTAGTATTTGTAGCTTGATTATTGGCTTTTTAAATTTTAAAACTAAATCTTTAAAAACAAAAGGTAATATCCCCAAAACGCTTCCTAAAAACATACCTATGCAAGTTGCTAAAGCTGCTGAAAAAAGTCCCCAATCAAAAACCACTATAAAAAGCCAATCAAGAAAAATATTGCTCAAAGCAGTAACAACATTAACTACCATGCTATAAAAAGTTTTTCCACATATTCTAAGATAATTATCCATAGCAAAAGCTAACATTGTAAAGGGAGCAAAAACAGCAAAAATTTGCATATATTCAGTAGATAAGCTTTGAATATTCTCATCAGCTCCCATAAAAGCACTTAATGCTTTTGCTAAAAAAAATCCTAAAATTCCCATTAAGCAAGAAATTGCAAAAATAAGAACTATGCAAAAAGAAAAAATAGCCCTTGCTTTTTCAATTTTTCCTTTACCTAGATTAATTGCTATTTGCACCGATGAACCTATGGCTATCATGTCAGCTAAAGCAAAGCTTATCATGATAAAAGGCATCATTAAATTCATAGCAGCAAGCGCGTCTGAACCTAGATATTTTCCAACAAAAATTCCATCAATAATCACATAAAGATAAATAAAAGCCATACTAGCCATATTTGGCAGGGCGCATTTTATAAATAGTTTGGTAGGATTTAATGTAGTGTAAAAATTATGTATTGACATAGGTTTTCCTTATTAAAAATTATTTTATTTAGATTATGCAGATAAAATAAATTTAATAAAGAGATTCTATGCCTTCTATGATATCTTTAAAATACGGATCAACAATGATTATAAAAAAATCTCTAAAAAGCATTTATATCACCTAAATTTTAAAAATACAATAAATAAAAGAAATTATATTATAGTAGTGGTTATAAATTTCTTAATATAAAATTTAATAATTTTTATCCGATTTTTATAAACCCACAAAAAAAGGAGCAAGGATGCAAATAAATTCGTATTCACGTGTGGCAGTGGAGTCACAGATTAGCAATAGGAAGGCTGATTCGAATACTAAGCTTGAAGATGCCAATACTAAAAGCGCTAATAGCACAAAAGATATTGATGAGGATAAGCTTAGTAAGCTTGCTAGTATAGGCGGAAAAGGCATAACAGAACTTTATGCTATGAGTTTTATGCAACAAGCATTTAGCATGAGTTCATCTAATGGTCTATCTCAAGCTGGGATTTTTCAAGGAGCTCAGTCTAATGATTTTTTAACGGCTATTTTATCAAATGTAGATTTTAAAGCTATAGGATATGAAGGTAAAGATATACTTAGTTTAAATGCTGATGAGGCAAAAGAGCTTATTGGGGAAGATGGGTATTTTGGTGTAGCAAAAACATCTCAAAGATTGGCTGATTTTGTTATTAATGGAGCTGGTGATGATATGGAAAAACTTCAAAAAGGTTTAGAAGGTCTAAAAGCAGGATTTGCGCAAGCGGAAAAAATGTGGGGTGGCAAACTTCCTGATATCAGCTATGAAACAATTGATAAAGCTATTGAAAAAGTAACTCAAAAAATCAATGAATTGGGTGGAAATTCTTTAGATATCAATGCATAAATTTATATCCCTAGTTTTAAACTAGGGATTTAGTCTATTTTTAAAACGCTTAAAAATGCTTCTTGAGGTAAATGTACTTTGCCAATAGCTTTCATTCTTTTTTTACCTTCTTTTTGTTTTTCAAGAAGCTTTCTTTTTCTAGTAATATCCCCGCCATAGCATTTTGCAGTTACATTTTTACCCATAGATTTTACATTTTCTCTTGCGATGATTTTATTTCCAATGCTTGCTTGGATAGCAACTTCAAAAAGCTGTCTTGGGACGATTTCTTTCATCGCTTTTACTAGCTCCCTACCTTTGCTTAGTGCCTTTTCATTTGGCACTATGATGCTTAGTGCATCGACATTTTCACCGGCTACTTTAATATCAAGCTTTACAAGATCACCCACTCTAAATTCAATAGGCTCATAATCAAAACTAGCATAACCTTTGGTAAGTGATTTGAGTTTATCGTAAAAGTCCATAACGATTTCATTTAAAGGTATATCATACTCAAGTAAAACACGCTCAGGGGTGATATAATCCATCTTAACTTGCATACCACGTTTGCGATTTAAAAGAGTGATTAAATTTCCTAAATATTCGCTTGGGGTTATGATAGTTGCTTTTACATAAGGTTCTTTTATGTGATCGATTTTATTTACTGGAGGCAGCTCGCTTGGGTTTTGAATTTTTAAAACTTCTCCATCGGTTTGATAAATTTCATAAGTAACAGTTGGAGCAGTAGCAATCAAATCAAGGTTAAACTCACGCTCAAGTCTTTCTTTAATAACCTCCATATGTAAAAGACCTAAAAAACCAACTCTAAAACCAAACCCTAAAGCTAGCGATGTCTCAGGTTCATAGGTAATAGAACTATCATTGAGTTTTAATTTATCTAAAGCATCTCTTAAATCTTCAAATTTATCCGTTTCTATAGGATATAATCCTGCAAAAACAAAAGCTTTGGCTTTTTCAAAACCACCAATGGCTTCTTTTGCCTTATTTTTGGTTAGTGTTATGGTATCGCCTACTTGAACATCAGCAACATTTTTAAGTCCAAGCACGATAACACCTACTTCACCTGATTCTAATTTTTTGGTTTTTATAGGGCTTAATGGATGAGGATAAAAAAGATCTTGTACAAGATGTTTTTTATCTGTACTCATAACTAAAACTTCATCATTTTTAGCTATATTTCCCTCATAAATTCTAACCAAAGCCAAAGCTCCAAGATAATTATCAAACCAAGAATCATAAATTAAAGCTTTAGTAGGTGCTTCATCATCGGTTTTTGGCGCAGGAATTTTTATGATGATGGTTTCTATGAGTTCTTTTATACCTATACCTGTTTTTGCACTAACACAAATTGCATTTGAACAATCAATGCCTATAATATGTTCTATTTCGTGCTTAACTTTTTCTATATCAGCTGAAGGAAGATCTATTTTATTTATCACTGGTATGATTTCAAGATCGTTTTCTAAGGCTATATAAACATTGGCTATAGTTTGAGCTTCTACTCCTTGTGAAGCATCAACAACAAGCAAAGCTCCCTCGCAACTTGCCAAAGAGCGACTTACTTCATAGGAAAAATCAACATGACCTGGAGTATCTATTAAATTTAATACATATTCTTCGTTATTAAGTTTATAATTTAAACGCACAGATTGAGCTTTTATAGTTATACCACGCTCTTTTTCTATATCCATAGTATCCATTACTTGGGCGCTCATTTGTCTGTCACTAATTGCACCACATTCGCTGATAATTCTATCGGCTAATGTACTTTTTCCATGATCAATATGAGCTATAATAGAGAAATTTCTAATATTTTTCATCAAAAAACCTTAAGATTGTCTCATTTTTCTTTTTGCTAAACCTATTTGCTCATAAGCATCTATTTCGTTTTTTAAAGTTTTATATCTTTTTTTTAATTCATTATTTAAAAACGAAATATTCTTAGGAGTGGCATTGGCATTTGCTGAAATAGCACTAATAAAATCAAGTTTTCTTTTAGTGGCGCTATCTTTTGGATTAGATCCTAATTTTTGTGAATTTAAAAACTGCAAAATCAAAGCTTGAATTTCTTGAGAATTTTTTGCATCATTAGCTTTAGATATAAAATCTTCAATGTTAATTATTTTTGGAGTTTTAGTGATATTTGATTTATTGGTGTTTTTATCTTTGTGTGTAAAAAATAAAACTAAAAGAATTCCAAGTATAATAACAATAACTAAAGCAATAATCAAAAATACAAAAAGAGAATTATTCATTTAAAACTTTCCTATAATTTTTTTGCATAAGATTTTTTGAAATAACTTGCTATGCTTAATGCCACCATAAATAAAAAGCCCCAATACACATAATCAGGAATTTTTACTGAATCTCCTGCTGCGTAAGAGTGCATACCAGTTAAAAAGTAATTTACTCCAAAATAAGTCATAATAATCACCCAGTATGCAAACATAGAGCAAACTGCAAAAGTGTATTGATTTGCCCATTTTGGCACCATTCTAATGTGTAAAATAGCCGCATAAACTAAAATACTAATTAAAGCCCAAGTTTCCTTAGAATCCCAACTCCAATATCTTCCCCAGCTTTCATTTGCCCATATAGCACCTAAGAAATTTCCAACTGTAAGTAAGCAAAGTCCCAAGATCATAGCCATTTCATTAATTCTTGTTGCTTCTGTAATATTTCTTAAAATATTTTCATTATGCTTACCATTGATTTTTAGAATGCATAGTAAAACAAGTACAAATATGCCTAATAATGCACATAGTCCTAAAAATCCATAGCTAGCAGTAATAACTGAAACATGTATAGTTAGCCAGTATGATTGCAACACAGGAACTAAGTTGGTAATTTGTGGATCCATTTGGCTAAGATGAGCTACACCTAAAGTAACCCCTGCTAAAATAGAAGTTAAAGAAAGTGCAATAGGGCTTTTTCTGGAAAAGAAAATTCCAGATAATGATAAAGCCCAAGCTATATAAACCATACTCTCATAAGCATTGCTCCATGGTGCACGACCTGCTATATACCAACGCAAAGCCAAACCTAAAGTATGGATGAAAAATGCCACGATATTAAATACATAAACACATTTAAAAATAAAATCAATGCGTATTTTTGGCAGCAGCATCTTAACAAAAACTATAATCAAAAGTAAAAATCCAGCACATAAATAAAGCGGAGCAAGATTTACAAAAATTTGACTTTTATTGAAAAAGATTTCTGTGTTAATTTTTTTAGCACTAGGCATAACTTCATGGCCGTATTTTTCTTGGTAATTTTTGATAGCATTTAAGTTTTTAGTTGCTTCATTCCAGTTATTATGTACAATGGAATTACTAACTGCATTAAAATAGTTTTCTAAAATACTTTTAACTTCTGCACCTTCTTCACCTTTTAATCCTATATAAGCTTCACGTGGTGCTATCCATTGATTATTTGTGCTATTTTGTAAAGGAATAAATCTAAAAATATCACCTGAGAAAATTAAATTTACAATATTAACCCTTTCATCAAGCTTGATGATTTCTTTATCAAAAACACTTCTGCGATTCGGATTTTTTCTATTAGCATTTTCTACATATTTTTGTAGTTTATATGAATCTGTAGTGAAAAAATCTTTAAAACTAGTATAGGCTCTAGGCTCAATTTCTAAAATTTTAGAAATTTCTTCATTAATCAAACGACTGCTTGGCATAAAAATAATATCTTTATCATACCATGCACTACCATCAAAAATCATTGATATGATTGTTGCTTCAGCACTTTGTCCTTGGAAGGTCGTTGTTTTATGTATTTTTTCTAAAACTTCCATGGCTAAAGTATTAAAAGGAACCATTCTACCATCAGGCTTTTGCACTATCAAAGAAGCAAGTTCTTTAGCGTGTGCTTCATCTACCTTGATAGGCTCATTTGCGTAAGTATTTTGGCCTGCAAATAAAACTAATATAAAAGCCAAAATAGCACTTGTTTTTTTTAGGGTGTCTTGATTGATTAATTTAGCTAAGGTTCTAAATCTTGAATGAGGATTTAAAATATTTAAAAACATTCCTAATGTGAGTAAAAAATATCCTATATATGTAGGAATTTTACCCGGATCTTTATTGACTGAAAGTATGGTGCCAAGTTCATCTTG
The DNA here is from genome assembly GCF_025771645.1 of Campylobacter sp. IFREMER_LSEM_CL2256. Classification (NCBI taxonomy): domain Bacteria; kingdom Pseudomonadati; phylum Campylobacterota; class Epsilonproteobacteria; order Campylobacterales; family Campylobacteraceae; genus Campylobacter; species Campylobacter sp. IFREMER_LSEM_CL2256. The sequence goes on along the minus strand of NZ_JAKMQQ010000018.1, from coordinate 7,527 downwards.
ATCGTATGAGCTTTGGTAAAATCTATAACCTTGATAATCTAAAACATTATTCATGAAAATTTTATATTCTAGTTTCTTATCAGCATTGTCAATTTCTACATAACTTGCATAAGACATAGGCGACATTGAGCCAGGATAGCGTTCTAATTCAAAGTCTTTTAGGTACATTTCAAATGGCATTTCTATTCCTTTAGGACCCCATCTTAAAAAGAAAGGTTGACCTGCTACATCAATACGGATAGGCGAGTTGTATTCTACTAGGAAAACTTCTTTGGATTCTCCTTTATAGCTTAATTTTAATTTTAAAGCATTAATAGCATTATCTGAAAGTTGAGTTGGCATATATTTAGTGCTTTGTGCAAAATCTTTGAAATTATTTAATAAAGAATTATTCCAGTATTTTGCCTCACCAAATAAAGAAATCAAAGCATTGCGTCCTAGCTCTATCCAACTATTTTTAAACCAAGTAAAAAAGCTTTCATCTTGAGCTTGATTGATACCTTCTAAAGTTTTTTTGCCATGCAAGGAAGCAAATTTAACCACTAAATTAATATCATTAAAAGAATATAATCTTAAATCTTTAGCTTGTGTTTTTTGATTTGCTTTTAAAATATTTTCTTTGCCATCACTCATTGACATGTATTTTAAATCAAAATCAGCACTAAGTTTTAAATCTTTATCGATTTTTATATAAGGACTTGGAACAGAGTCATTTAAAAATGCTATATTAACGCCGTTGATATTTTCAATATCTCCTGCTTGAAAAAGCAATTCTTTAGATTCGTTATTTTGTGAAAGCATTAAAGATAAAAGTGGAGCAGAATTATTATCATCAATATAAACTTCTTTTGCATCTAAGATTAAATTTTCATATGCAATTCGAGCTTTTTCATCAGGCAAGATTAAATCAAATGAAAAATCATTTACAAAAGGCAGGGTTGCAATATATTCAGATTTTGAAGCACTATATACTTTATCATCTTTTAAGGTTGCTATGTAAATATAACTTTTTGAAGTTTCAATAATATTGTTTTTTTCATTTTCTCTAATGTGTAAATTTCCCTCAAATCCCATATACCTAGTCATCGCTGAGCCTAGTAATATAAATAAAAATGAGATATGAAAGATTAAAAGTGGTATTTTTTTCTTATTAAACATTTTGTATTTAAAAAGAGCTGCTAAAAGATTAATCCCTAGTATGAGTTGTATAAAGCCAAACCAAGAAGAGCCATAGATCATCGCCCAAGCTGTTGGTGTATTATAAGCACTTTCTATGAAAGTAGCTAGGGCGCAAAATAGGGCAAAAATTAAAAACAAAAAAATAGAAATTTTTATATCCCCAAAAGCTAAAAGTTGTTTTTTCATGAATTAAGCTCCAAGGTATTTTTTTCTAATCTCATCATTGCCGATAAGATCTTTTGCAGGTGCATGCATAGCAATTTTGCCATTTTCCAAAACATAAGCATAATCGCTGATTTTTAAAGCTGAAAATGCATTTTGCTCTACTAATAAAATGGTGATTCCTTCTTCTTTTAATTTGACTATAATATCAAAAACTTCTCCAACTATTTTTGGAGCAAGACCTAATGAAGGCTCATCAAGCATTAAAAGTTTTGGCTCACTCATGAGTGCTCTTGAGATAGCTAACATTTGAGCTTCTCCGCCACTTAGAGTTCCTGCAAGGGCATTTTTTTTATCTTTTAATCTTGGGAAAAGTCTATACATTTGATTTTTTAAATGCTCATAATTTTCTGCATTATTAAAAGCACCAATTTTTAAATTTTCCTCTATAGTAAGATTGATAAAAACTCTTCTTCCCTCAGGTACTAAAGCAATGCCTTTTTGAACTAGAGTGTGTGGTAAATGTCTTTGAGTGTCATAACCTAGAAAAGTTACCTCGCCAGTTTTTTTAACACAATTTAGCATAGCATTAAGTGTTGAGGTTTTTCCTGCACCATTTGAGCCTATTAAGCTAACTATACTTCCTGTTTTTATAGTAAAATCAATACCTTTAACAGCTTCAATCAAACCATAATAAACATGTAAATCTTTAACTACTAGCATTAAAATCTCCCAAATATGCACTAATTACTTCAGGGTTTTGCACCGCATCGTTTGGTTTTCCCTCAAAAATGGTCTTACCATAATCAAGCACCATAACTCTATCACAAAGCTTATTTACAAATTTCATATCATGCTCTATAAGTAAAACACTAATTTTTTTATTATCTCTTATGTCAAAAATTAACTCAGCCAAATCATCACTTTCTGTAGAATTCATACCTGCTGCAGGCTCATCTAGCAATAAAAGTTTAGGGTTTGTTGCTAAAGCTCTTGCTATTTCAACTTTTCTTTGCTGACCATAGCTTAAACTAGTAGCTTTTTCATCAGCCAAATGAGCAATATTGAGTTGTTCTAAAATTTCATAAGCTGCTTTTTTTGCATTTTTTTCTGCTTTGGAAAATCTTCCAAGATGTAAAAAGGCTTCGAAAATATTATATTTAATACTCTTATCAAAACCAATCAATACATTTTCTAAAACACTCATGCTTGAAAAAAGTCTTATGTTTTGAAAAGTTCTTGCTATACCTAGGTGAACTATTTTGTGTGGTTTTAAATGATCAATTTTTTTTCCTAGAAAAAAGACTTCCCCGCTACTTGGCTTATAATTTCCTGTAATAATATTAAATAACGTAGTTTTTCCTGCGCCATTTGGGCCTATAAGTCCAAAAATTTCACTTTCTTTAATGGCAAATGAGGTATTAGCTATGGCGCTAACTCCACCAAAATTTTTATGAATTTCTTTAAGCTCTAAAATCATTTTTTCTTCCTTTTAGAAAACTTAAATAAAACATCTGTTAATTCTTTATCTCCCATTATTCCTCTTCTTGCAAAAAGCATTACCAAGATCAATACAATGGAAAATACAACCATTCTAAGACCAGGCATAGCAGGGGTTTCATAACCAAAAATATTCATACTTTCATCTAAAAATCTTAAATACTCGCTTCCACCTATTACTAAAATAGCTCCAATAATAGCACCAGTAGTTGAACCTAAACCACCTAAAACAATGATGATTAAAAGTTGGAAGGTAAATAAAAAGTCAAATTGCTCAGGGGAAACTGAAGCTAGCGCACAAGCAAGCAAGCCTCCCCCAACACCTTCTAAAAACGCTGAAGTGCTAAAGGCTAAGGTTTTAATATTAAAGGTATTTATACCCATTGCTAATGCTGCATCTTCATCATCTCTTACAGCTTTCATGGCTCTACCAAATTTTGAACTAACAATGTTTAAGATGATAACAACTGAAAATATAGCAATCCCACCACTCCAGTATAAAGTAGTGTGTTTAGGAATGTCGTTTAAGCCTAAAGAGCCATTTGTAACAGAAGCAAAGTTAATCGCCATAAGTTTAATGATAATACCAAAACCTAGTGTTACAATAGCTAAATAATCCCCTCTAACTCTAAATACTGCAAAAGCCAAAACTAAAGATAAAAGCATAGCGCAAAGTCCAGCAGCAAGTAAAGCCACAATAAAACTTGGTGAATGAATCATCAAAATAAAGCTACTTGGATCTTCTAAAGAAAACTGGTCGATTTTGCTTTCACTTGTAAGTAAAACTAAGGCTGCAACATAGGCTCCTATGGCTACAAAGCCATTTGGTTCTAGTGAAAATTGTCCTGTAACCCCGTTGATAAGATTATAGCTTACTGCTAAGATAACAAAAATAGCAATATTGCTTAAAATTCCTATTTTATAATCATTGAAAAAATAAGGAGATATAAAAAGAAAAGCAAGTGCTATGATAAAAAAACTTAAATGTGTAATTTTTCTTGCAACCATCTTAAAACCTACTTTTTTCAAAATTTATGCCCAAAATTCCAGTTGGTTTAAAAAGCAAAATCAATACTAAAAAGATAAACGCAAAAGCATCTTTAAAACCAGAAAGATCAGGGAAAATAGCAACTACAACAACTTCTGTAAATCCTATAATCAAACCACCTAATACCGCTCCAGCAACCGAACCAATACCACCTAAAACAGCAGCGCCAAATGCCTTAAGTCCTATAAGAGTTCCCATGCTAGGCTCAACAGAAGGATAATTAACAGCCCAAAAAATACCACCAATAGCGGCTAAAGCTGAGCCTAGTGCAAATACAATAGCGATAATACGATTTGCGTCAATTCCCATTAAATTTACAGTATGAATGTCAAAAGCTAAAGCTCTAATAGCAATGCCATATTTGCTTTTATAAAGTATGAATAAAACCACTAATAGTATAAAAAATGTCAAAATAGGTACTAAAATACTATTAATGCTAATGCTGATATTATTAAAATTAATCACTGTCTCAAGATAACTTGGCACAGGAAAATATTTTGGTGTTGAGCCAAATAAGACATTAAATACATTTTGTATTAAAAAGCTTATGCCTATAGCTGTAATAAGTAAAGAAATTCTAGGTGCTTTTCTTAAAGGTTTATAAGCTACTCTATCAATAGCTATACCTAAAGCTGCTGCAAATAACATAGCCAAAGAAAGAGCTCCTAAAAAAGGCACATTCATACTTGTGACACAAAATAAAGCTGAGTATGCTCCTACCATCATGATATCGCCATGTGCAAAATTAATCAATCTTAAAACACCATAGACCATTGTATAGCCTATGGCAATAAGTGCATACATGCTACCTAAGCTAAAACCATTTATAATTTGCTGTAAAATTAAAGAACTATCCATTGAACCTCTTAAAATTTTATTTACGGAAGAATCGTATCTTTATAAATTTGTTTTTGATTTTCTATTGATTTTATAACAATTGAACGCGTAGCATTGCCTGTTTTATCAATGCTAATTACTCCGCTAACACCTTCAAATTTTGAAGTAGCGTGGATATTGTTATTGATACATTCACTGTTAAAATCATTAACACATTTTTGCATAGCTTCAAAAATCACAAAATACGCATCTGCACCCATAGCTGTGAAATTTGGAACTTCTTTGCTTTGTTTTTCTTTTTCATAGGCTAGTATGAAGTCTTTTGAAAGTTGTGTTGGTGGGTTGTTATAATCAAAGCTATCGGTAAATAAATATCCTTCTGCAGCATCTTGAGCTAAATTAATAAAGGTTTCATCAGCAACTCCATCTGCTGAACCCATAGGGATATTTATACCCATTGCTTTTGCTTGTCTTACAAATAAAGAAGCTTCGGTATAATATACTGGAAGATAAATAAAATCAGGTTTTAAATTTTTAATTTGTGAAAGAATAGCTTTAAAGTCTTTATCGCCTGCTGTGATTCTAAATTTATCTAAAATTTTTCCACCTTGCTTGCTAAATTCTTTTTCAAAAGCTCTAGTTAAACCCAAAGAATAATCCGCGCTTTGATCGCTAATTATCACAGCTTTAGTATAGTTAAGTTTATTTTTTACATAATTAGCTAAAGATGAGCCTTGAAAGCTATCCATAAAACAAACTCTACTAGCATATAATTTTTTATTTAAAATTTTATCAGCAGTAGCTGCAGGAGCAACCACTGGGATCTTTTTTTCTTCGCCAATTCTTATCACTTGCAAAGTATTAGCTGTTAACATTTCACCAATTAGCGCATAAGCTTTGTTTTGCGAAACTAATCTTGTGCTAGCATTGGCACTTTCTATTTTATCACCTTTTGTATCAACTACTACTAAATTTACTTTATCTCCATTACTTAGAGTGTTTTTCATGGAATTTGCAATTTTCACTCCATCTAAAGCACTTTGTCCATATGCTGCTGTAGAACCTGTTAGAGGTAAAACTACGCCAATGTTGATTTCTTTTGCTTGTATAATATTGCAAGCTATGACAGATAATATAGCTATACTAATTTTTTTCATAGTTTACCTTTCAAGGATTGATAATAGTTTTATATACTTGTTTTTGATCTTGTATTTCTTTTATAACTACAGAACGACTCGCATTACCACTAGCATCTATGCTTATAACCCCACCCACACCTTCAAAATTACTAGTTGAGTGAATTTTTTCATTAATGCATTGTGCATTAAGATTACTAGTACATTCATTCATTGCATTTACCATTACATAATAGGCATCAGCTCCCATAGCAGAAAATGCTGGAAGCTCTTTGGTGCCATGATCTTTTTCATAAGCATTGATGAAATTTTTAGACAAAGCTGTTGGAGGATTGTTATAATCAAAACTATCAGTAAATACTACTCCATTTACAGCATCTCCACCAAGCTCTATAAATGTTTTATTATTTACCCCATCTCCTGCGCTTAAAAGTTTGTTAAATCCAACCGCTTTTGCTTGTCTTGCTATTAAGGCAGCTTCTGGGTGATAAATTGGCATGTAAACAAAGTCTGGATTGATACTTTTAAGTTGAGAAACAATAGCTTTAAAGTCTTTATCGCCTGAAGAAATGGTTAATTTTTTAAGTACTTTTCCACCATTTTGCTTAAATTCTTTTTCAAAAGCTCTTGCTAGACCCAATGAATATACATTGCTTTGATCAACTATAACAACCACGCTTTTTAAATTTAAATTTTTATAGGCATAATTAGCAAATTTATCTCCTTGAAAACTATCCATAAAGCAAACTCTACTAGCATAGCTCTTTTTATCTAAAAGCTTATCACCTGAGGCAACTGGAGCTATAGCAGGAACTTTTCTTTCTTCGGCTATGGATAAAACTTGCATGGTATTTGGCGTAACAGCTTCGCCTATAAGCCCTAAAACTTTATCTTGAGAGATAAGTCTAGTAGTAGCATTTGCTGCTTCTATTTTATCACCTTTGGTATCAATAGCTATAATTTTAATACTATCTCCATTTTTTAAATTCGGGTTTAAAGTATTGGCTAGTTTAATACCCTCATATACATCATTACCATAGGCTGCTAAAGTGCCAGTAAGCGGTAAAACAACCCCTATTTTTACCTCTGCAGCATAAATTGAACTAGCACAAAGTAAGCTAGCTAACAGTAGATTTTTTTTCATGAAAACTCCTTTTTTTGTTATTTTAAAAATGTATTGTGTTTAGTTTTTGGTGCTGGCTCTTCTTCTAAAAGATCTTTTTGATTAAGCTCTATAGAAAAATTTTGTCCTTTTAAATAAGCTATGATGTGGTTCATATCACTATCACTTAATTTTTTAGCATACAAACTCATTTGGATATTATCGCTTGATTGATTTTTAAAATATCCATTAGCATAATCTTTCAAAGCACCTTTGATTTCTTCTGGATTTAAGTCTTTAAGAGCTCTTTTACCATAAGAATTTTTTTCTCCGTTCTCTCCATGACAAGTATTACATTTATTTTTAAAATATATTTCTTTAGCTTTTTCTAAGTCATAACTAATGTTATCATTAAAAGTATAAGTAAATAAAGATTTTACATTAAAAGCTAATAGTGAATTAAAAAATAAAACACTTACAATAAACAAGCGCAACATAAATATAACCTTTTTTAATATATAAATAAAGCTCGATTATATCTAAAAAAAATAAATAATCTCACT
>NZ_JAKMQQ010000017.1:0-19561 GCF_025771645.1 Campylobacter sp. IFREMER_LSEM_CL2256 | reverse complement strand
GAAAGATTGGATATACTGAGATATTGGGGGGGGGTTGAATAAAAAAATAATGTTATAAATTTTTAAAAGAATTTTTTACTAAAAGTATACTTAGCAAACTAGCAATCACTATAAAAATAATATAAATATAAAAATACTTCTCATACATAAAATTAACAACAAAGGGTGTTAAAAAACCTAAAATCGCATAAGAGATATTATAAGCAAAAGAAAGACCACTTGATCTTAACTCTGTAGTAAAAATTTGAGTCATAAAAATAGGAGCAAAAGCTATAATGCCTTGCGCAAAACAAGCAAGCAAATAAAATGATAAAAACCACTCATTATAAAAGCTAAAACTTATGCCAAAAGCTCCAAAAACCACAGTAAAAATCAAGCAAATCCTAAAATGTCCTAAAAAATCCGCTAAATACCCTTGTGCTAAACTTCCTAGTATGATCATCACGATGGCCAAATTTTGATATAACAAAGCAGTAGTTTTACTAACTCCTAATAAGCTTTCAAAATATTGTGGCAGTATCATTAAAGTAGCTACCCCGCTTGTTAAAACCACAGTAAGTAAAGCGCATATTAACATACTTTTCTTGTGTGTTTTTAAAGCTTGTAAAAGTGGAAAATTTAAAATTTTTTCTTTCTCTTTTATGTTTTTAAAAGCTGGCGTTTCATTAAGCTTTGTGCGCAAAAATAAAGCTATTATGCCAAAAAATCCCCCTATAAAAAAAGGAATTCTCCAAGCAAAGCTTTCTACTTCTTCTTTATTAAAATACGCATATATAGTCAAAGTCGCTAAATTTCCAAGCAATAAACCTAAAGTTAAAGTCGCTGAAATAAAACCAAGTGCCAAACCAAGTCTTTTTTTACTCACAAATTCACTCACAAAAATCCAAGCACCACTCACTTCAGCTCCTATGGCTAGTCCTTGAGTTATCCGTATGATAAAAAGCATAAAAGTAGCTAAAAGTCCTATACTTTCATAAGTAGGTAAAAAGGCCAAAACAAAACTTGGCACGACCATTAAAAGCATACTGACATAAAAAACATTCTTACGCCCTTTAATATCTGCAAAATGTGCTAAAACAACAGCACCAAAAGGTCTAGCTAAATACCCTGCTCCAAAGGCTACATAAGTGTAGATTAATGGCCAAAAATCATCATTTTGAGGAAAGAAAATTTTTGCAAAAACACTTGCAAAGAAGATAAATAAAACAAAATCATAAAATTCCAAAATACCACCTAAAGAAGCATAGATGGTATTTTTAAAAGCTTTTTGCATTATTAAATTTTGCCACCTTCGATTACTACATCATCAGCTTTTATATCATCACTAAAAAATGGCTTTAAGGTTTCATCATAAGCTTTATGAAAAAACTGCTCATTTTGTAATTTTAAAATCAAATCATTAATAAATTTCAACATAGCCTCATCACCTTTTTTTACAGCAGGAGCTATGACATCATGATTTCCAAGTTCTTTAATTACCACTTCAAAATTTGGATTTTCTTTAGCCCAAGCAAAAAGTAAAGCATTATCATGGCTTAGCGCATCGCCTCTTTTACCGATTAAAGCTGCAAAAGTTTCTGTGTTTTGATCAAATTTTATACTTTTAATTTCTGGCATATTTTTTGTAAAATACGCATCAGCTGTTGTGCCTTTATTTAAAATCAAAGTTTTGTTTTTTAAATCATCTATAGTTTTAATATCCGATCCCTTAGGAGCCACTACTCCAAGAGCAACTTTCATATAAGGCAATGCAAAATCCACCACAGCTTCTCTTTCTGGGGTTTTTGTAAAATTTGCTAAGATTAAATCTACTTTATTTGACTCTAAAAACTCCACCCTATTTGCTGCTTCGACTAAAACAAATTGTACTTTAGAATCATCACCCAAAAGTTCTTTTGCTATACGTTTAGCAAAATACACATCATAGCCTTGATTTTTCCCTTGTGCATCTAGGTAGCCAAATGGAGGTTTATCACCAAACACACCTATGCGGATAACACCTTGTTGTTTGATTTTTTCTATGGAGTTTTCATTAGAACTTGAATTTGAACAGGCGCTAAAAAAAAGTGCCATTAAAAACGATAAAAGAAAAATCTTTTTCATATTTTTTCCTTGTGATTAAAATTTAAATTTTTAAACCTTATATTAATTTTTTAAACAAATCTTTTCTAAAATAAAATTAACGATGAAAATCAAATAAATTGAGAAATTTCTTCGCACGATCAGTTTTTGGATTTTCAAAAAATTCATCAGGCTTTGAAATTTCTACTATTTTTCCATCATCCATAAAAACTATTTTATCAGCAACTGCTCTTGCAAAACCCATTTCATGTGTAACTATAAGCATAGTCATACCATCTTTTGCTAAATTTAAAATCACATCTAAAACCTCACGCACGATTTCAGGATCAAGCGCTGCTGTAACTTCATCAAAAAGCATGATTTCAGGATTCATACAAAGGCTTCTAACTATGGCTATGCGTTGTTTTTGTCCACCACTTAACTCTTTAGGATAAGCTTTTAATTTATGCAAAAGCCCTACTCTATCAAGCCAATATTTTGCTTCTTCTAAAACTTCTTCTTTTTTTCTTTTTTGCACCTTTAAAGGTCCTAAAAGTATATTTTGCTTCACATTTAAATGATCAAAAAGCTCATAAGATTGAAACACCATGCCTATTTTTTGGCGAATTTGAGTCCATTTTTTATAATTTTTATCAATTTTTTCATCATCTACAAAAATAGCTCCATCAGCCATTTCTTCTAAACCATTAATACATCTTAAAAGTGTAGATTTCCCACAACCACTTGGACCTAGTATAACCACTACTTCTTTTTGATTTACTTCTAAATTTATATCTTTTAAAACATGATGATCATCATAGTATTTTTGTAAATTTTGTATTTTTAAAATGCTCATATTAGCTCCATTTTTTCTCTAAAAACTTTGAATATACCGACAAAGGATAGCAAAGTATAAAATAAATCAATAAAATCAAACCATAAATCACAAAAGCCGCGTAAGAGTTTTGAAATAAATTTAGCTCAATCACTTGTTGGCCTACTTTAATAAGCTCTATGCCACCGATTAGATAAATCACTGAAGTACTTTTAATAATTCTTGTAAAAAGATTAATACTCATTGGTAATAATCTTCTTAAAGATAAAGGTATAATGATAAAAAGATAAACTTCAAATTTATTAAAACCTAGTGAAAGTCCTGATTCGTACTGGTGTTTTGGTATGCTTGCTAAAGACGATCTAACCAAATCCATCATCTCAAACACGCCCCAAATACTAAAAACAATAATACTTGAACCCAAAGCACTCAAATGCCATCCAAACCATTTCGCCAAGCCAAAATGCACTATAAAAAGCCAAACAATCAAAGGCATAATACGCACAAACTCAAGCATAAAACGACAAAAAGCATAAAGGATTTTATTTTTAGAATGCATTAAAATTCCAAAAAATACTCCTCCAATAAGTGAAATCAAAACACTAATCAATGAAAGCTCTAAAGTAACCTTTAAGCCTTGTGCTAGTCTAAAAAAGGTATCTTGATTTAAAATTTCAAACATAATTTAACCTTTTTTCTATACGGTTTAACACTAAAGATAAAGGTAAAATCAAAATCAAATAACAAAGCACCAAAGCAAATAATGCTTCATTACTTTTATAATAAAGTCCTATAAGATCTTTAGCCACATATACTAAATCTGCTAAAGCAATAATGCTTACTACAGAAGTTTCTTTGAGTAAAAAAATGATATTTGCACTAATACTTGGCATAGCTATACCCAAAGCTTGAGGTATGATTACATAACGAAAATTTTTCCATTTACTCAAACCCAAAGAAAGTCCTGATTCGTATTGTTGTTTTTTTACTGCTTCCATACCCGCTCTTAAACTTTCAGCCATATAAGAACCACCTAAAAAACTAAGTCCTATCACAGCACATGCAAAAGAGCTAAGGTGTATTCCAAACTCAGGCAAAGCATAATATAAAAAGAAAAGTTGGATTAATAAAGGTGTATTTCTTGAAAATTCTATGTAAATTTTACAGATTGTATTTAAAAAAGAAAATTTAAAATAACTTACTCCCACACAAAATAAACCTACTAAAAATGAAAAAAATACTCCATAAATAGCAAGTTTTAAAGTAAGCCAAGAAGCTTGTATAAACATAGGGCTAAACTTGATTAAAAAATCAAAATCCATAAAACCTTCCATACTTTAAATACAATATTGTAACAAATAAGACTTAAAAAGACTTAATTAAATTTTGCATTTTTTCTTTATTTAAAATTGCTATTTTACCTTTATTTGTGCAAATAAGCTCATTTTGTTTTAATTCTTTTAAAAAACGCGACAAGGATTCTGGGGGTAAATTCAAAATCACAGCAATTTCTTTTTGCTTTAAATTTTGTAATTTTTCTTCATTTTCTAGTAAAAAGCTGACTAATCTTGACTTTAAATCCAAAGATTTTTGCCTGATGAAATTTTCTAAAATTCGAATTTTACCGATTAAAGAAGTCAGAAGCAAAAAGCTAAATTCCCCATTTTCCAAGCATAATTTTTTAAATTCATCAAAATCAAAAACACAAATTTCACAATCTTGCTCACAAATAGCATTAGCTGGGTAATTAATACCCTCAAACACAGGCATTTCAGCTATAAAATTTACCGGAGTTAAAGTGTGAAGTGTTAGTTCAAAACCTTTTGCATTCACCTTATATATACGCACTTTTCCACTTAGTAAAATGTAAATTTTATTTGCTTTTTCACCTTGAAAAAATAAAATGTTCCCTTTGTTAAAATGTTTTTTCTTGCCTTTAGAAATTAAAATTTCAAAGTGTTTATCCATTTTCTTTTTCCATATTTTTGATACTTTCTTTTGCTTTTAAAACTAACTCTCCATCATCTGCAAAATCAAAGAATTTAAAATGATTGCCATGTTGCACTCTACCATCTAGCAAATCTCCACTTAACCTATTTTTCAAATCAAGCTCAGCTATTTTAAATCCATCTAAAGTTTTAGCAAATTCAAGCAAACGACTTGGAATTTCTTTTTGCTTAGTATATAAATAACAAAAGCTCTCAAGCCCCACTCTACCTACCCTACCTCTAAGCTGATGTAAGGTAGCAAGCCCAAGTCTTTCAGCCCCAACAACCACAATCACACTAAGTCTTGGCAAAGAAATCCCCACTTCAACCACGGTAGTAGAAAGTAAAATCGTGCCTTTTTCTCTAAATTCTTGTAAAATTTGATCTTTATTTTTATCTTTTCCATGAGTTACATAAACATTTTTGTATTTGTTTATCCAGTATCCTTGTGCTTGTTCTAGTGATAAATAATCTATATTTTCACTTTCATTTACTAAAGGATAAATGATGATTACTTGATGATTTTTAACTAGCTCATCATCGATTTTTTTAAGCAAATATTTAAAATCTTTATCTTGTATACAAAAAGTCTTAATGTCTTTTTTAAAAGGCATTTGTTTAATAAAACTAAAATTTACAAGCTCACTTTGTATCATAGAAAGTGTTCTTGGTATAGGTGTAGCAGAAAATTGCACGATATGTGGAGCATATTGAGAATTTTTGCTAAGCTCGCTTATTTTTTGTCTTTGATTAGAACCAAAACGGTGTTGCTCATCTATCATCACTAAAACTGCTTCAAATTCTTCTTGATGAATGAGCACATGTGTGCCTATGATAAAATGAGCTTGTTCTTTTAATTTTGCTAAATCTTTATCTTTTTTACCACCTTTTAAAAGCAATACATTAACAAAATCAGGCAAAAGTCTTTTTGCTTCATGATAAATTTGCTCTGCTAATATACTAGTTGGAGCCATTAAAATAGCCTTTTTAGGATATACTAGCAAACTTGCAGCAAGTATAACCAAAGTCTTACCACAACCCACATCACCCATTACTACACGCCTTTTAGCAACTTTATTTTGTAAGTCTTTTTTAATATCTTCTATCGCTAAAAGTTGATCATTTGTAGGGTTAAATTCTAAACCCTTAAGCCAAGAGCTTATATCAAAAAGTTCTATTTCATAAGCATTTTGTGATATTTTTTTACCCTTTAAACGCCTTAAATGATTAAAAATTTCTATATATTTTAAGTCTTTAACTATGGCGTTAAAATTTTCATAAAGAGTTAAATCATCATAATTGTGCAAATTTAAAAGCAAATTAATATATTTTTGTTCTAAATTTAGTGCTTTTAAATTAGCTTCATTGACATATTTTAAGATAAGTTTGTTTATGCTTTCATCTTTAATAGAGCTAATTTGATATTTAGGGGCTATTTGACCTATGTTTTTTACTATTTTTGGGTTTATAAACTGCCAAATTCCATTGAAAAAATTCATCTTTGCATGGATACAAACTAAAGCATTATGCTTAAAAATTTTAAAATGCCATTTATTAGGATGAAAGATTACTATATTTGCTTTTATACCCCATTCTAAACATTCACAAAGTATAAAAAGCTGGGAGTGATGATTTTGCGTACTGATAATTTTTACATTTTGGGTGCAAAATGTATCTTTTGGAAACTTTGAAATTCTAAAATCATCAAATTTTTTAGGTAAAATCAAAGCCAAATCAATACAATTTTTAACCCCTAAAGTATGAAGTAGTTTTAAATCCTTTTCTTCAACTTTCATTTTCTATACTTGCAAAACTCACTTTTGTAATTTCACTATGTGTTTTGATAAAGTCATTTAACTCATCTAAGGTAGTGTTTTTAATCTTTTGCATTTCTTCTTTCAAATTTCCAAGTTTTAAACCATGCAAATACTCATTTAACATTATATCTAGTCTTTTAGCCAAGCTTTCATATCTTAAAGGCATAGAGCCTACTAAAAATTGTTTAGCTAGTTGAAATTCTTTTTCATTCACTCCATTTTGGACAAAATTTTCAAAAACTTCTTTAACTAAAGTTTTAGCCTCATTAGAACTTTCATTTTTAGTTTGCAAATACCCAAAAACTCTACTATAGTTTAAATTTACATCAAGCATAGCATATGCTGAATACGCCAAGCCTCTTTTTACACGCACTTCCTCCATCAAACGCGAACCAAAACCACCTTGACCCAAGATAAATAAAGCAAGTTTAGCTAAATACATTTTTTCATCATTAATTTGCATATTAAATGGAGAACAAAAGTATATATAAGCTTGTTCGGTACTTTTTTGCTCACTTACTTCTATATTCTCATCAATGAGTTTGTAATTTTTGTTTTGATTTGAGGTATTTCTTTTTAAAATTTGGCAAATTTTTTCTGCTTTAATCTTTGCTTCATCTTCTTTAATATCTCCACCAAAAACAAATAAAGCATTATCAAGCACTAAATTTTCACTCATAAAATCTTGTAATTCTTTCAAACTAATCTTTTCTATGCTTTCTTTAGTCCCATCAAGACCACTAGCAAAAATTTCATCTTTGAAAACATTTTTATTTAAAAGTCTTTTTGCTTGATAATCATAATCAGTATTTAAACTTGCAAGCTCACCCAAAGCTAAAGTTTTTAATCTTTGTAAGATTTTTTCATCAAAACGCACATTTAAAAACAATTCTTGTAATTTTTCTAAAGCAAAATCAAAATGTTCTTTCAAGCATTTAATACTAATTTGAAAATGCTCAAAACTAGCCTTAGCATAAAGCTCTATAGCACGGTATTCTAAGCTTTTAAAAAACTCATCATTACTTCCTTCATTTAAAAGCCTAGCAAGCATACTTGCACAACCCCTATTGTGTTTTTCTGCTATTTTTCCACTATTTTTAAAAATGAGTTTAAAAAATACCACAGGAAGCTCGTTTTCATACTCATATATTATGTCTATTTTAGTATTATTAAAGTCTAAATTTAGCATTAAAACCTTTCTAAAATATTATAAGCTGTGTCACGTTTAGCAGGTAATTCTCCTATATCTTTGATAAGTTCTATCATTTGTTCTTGATTCATTCTGTATTTTGCACCAGCTGCAGCTACGACATTTTCTTCCATCATGGTTGAACCTAAATCATTTGCACCAAACTTTAAAGCAAGTTGGCCTATCAAAGAGCCTTGTGTTACCCATGAACTTTGTAAATTTTTAAAATTATCCAAATATAATCTTGCTAAAGCTAACAATCTTAAATATCTATTAGAACTTTGCTTGATGATTTCAGGATGTTTTTTAATCAAAGGAGTATTTTCACTTTGAAATGACCATAAAATAAAAGCTCTAAAACCATCTGTTTTATCTTGTAAATTTCTTAAATGATCAAAATGTTCGATGATTTCCTCATCATTTTCAACCGTACCAAACATCATAGTAGCAGTACTTTTCATACCTATATTATGTGCACTCTCATGCACTCTAAGCCAAGTAGCTGTGTCACATTTGTGTGGTGCGATGATATCTCTTACTCTATCGCTTAATACTTCAGCACCTGCTCCAGGTATAGAAAAAAGTCCTTTAGTTTGTAGTCTTTTTAAAACCTCTTCAATAGAAATTTTAGAAACTCTTGCTATATAAGCTATCTCTACTGCTGAAAAACCGTGCACAGTGATGGTTGGATAATTAGTTTTTATATAAGAAAGTAAGTCTTCATACCATTCTATTTTAAGTTTTGGATGCACCCCGCCTTGAAATAAAATTTGCGTTCCACCTATGGCTTGTAATTCTTCTATTTTTTGCCCTATTTCTTCGTATTTTAAAATATAAGAATCATCATCTTTTTCTTTTCTACAAAAAGCACAAAAATCACAATCAATACAACAAATATTTGTATAATTTATATTTCTATCCACCACAAAAGTAGTTATTTTTTCAGGGTGAAGCTCTAATTTTTTCTCATATGCCATTGTGCCTAATTCGTATAAAGGTGCATTTTGGAGTAAATTCAATGCTTCTTTTTTGCTTAATCTATTCATTATTAACCTTTTTTATAAAAAAGAATTATTATAGCATTTAAATGTAAAATAATCTTAAAAACGATATAATCAAGCCCTTTAATTTCATATATTCATAGGATACTCATGACTTATAGGTCTTTACTTAAAAATAATAAAACTTTTCGCCTTTTAGCAATGGTACAATTTATAAGTTATTTTGGTGCATGGTTTTCTCAAGTAGGTGTTTTTACTCTCTTAACCAAAGAGCTACAAGCGCCTGCAAATATCATAGGCTTTTCAGCTATTTTTGTTTTTTTACCTTCTATTATACTTGCACCTATAAATGGAGTTATAGTAGATAGATTTAAACCTAAGAATTTATTACTGACAATGATTAGCATTGAGATGATTTCTATTTTTATGCTAATTTTTGTAAATTCTTTAGCTATGCTTTGGTTTTTATACTTTTTAACCTTTGTGCGTATGGCGGTTGCAAGCATGTATTTTCAAACAGAAATGTCAGTTTTACCTAAAATTTTAACCCCACAAGAATTAAAACTAGGCAATGAGCTTCATAGTATTATATGGGCTGTATCATATGCTTTGGGTATGGGCGCAGCAGGACTTTTTATAGATCTTTTTGGAGTAAAACCAGCTTTCATAGCTGATACTTTAATGTTATTTTGCGCTATGCTTATACTTAAAACTTTAATCTTACCTGATGAAAAAAATACCACACAAAACAATCTTTTTATATTAATCAAAGAAGGTTTAGTTTATGTATTTAACAATAAAAAAATCATTCATTTGATTTTACTTCATGGAGTTGTAGGGATAACCGCTTATGATGTTTTAATCACTCTTTTAGCCGAATATGAATACGCAAAAGTTATTTCCATACCTCTAGCCATAGGGCTTTCTAATGCTATAAGAGCCATATCTTTACTCATAGGACCTTATGTGCTTAGTCCTTATATTAATAAAAACACTTTAGTATATTTATACTTAGCGCAAGGTATAGGTATAATGCTTTGGGCTTGCTTGCAATTTAACTTTTATCTTGCCTTTATAGGCTTAGTAATGGCAGGTTTTTGTACTTCATCTTTATGGAGCTATACTTACACACTTTTGCAAAATGATTGTGATAAAAGATATTATGGTAGAGTGATTGCCTATAATGATATGGTGTATTTAACTTTTAGTGCAATTATTGCTTTTTCAACAGGATATTTATTTGAATTTTATGGAATAAAATTAAGCCATTTTACTTTTGGCTTAGGAGTATGTTTTATCTTTGCGGCGATTTATTGGTGGTGGTTTAATAAAAAATATAATTAATCCACCTTAGAATAATAAACCCCACCCGCTGAAAAGTTTTTTTCAAAATACGCTGTTTCAGGTACAAGATCTGATTTTCCTGGGTATATTCTACCTTCTCTATTTAATATCCTATGGAAACGCTCCATTAATCTTATTTTGAAATCTTGATCAAAATAAATCATCATATTTCTTGAAAAAATCACATCAAATTTCCCAAGTTTAAATAAAGAATCATCAAAAACATTACAAAGCTCAAAACGACATCTACAAGCTAAAGTCTCTTTTTTAAGCTGATACATTCTATCTTTTACATCAAAATAACGCGTTTTTTGCATAGTGTTTAATCTAGCTACTGAGCGCTCTGAATATAACATTTCATTGCATTTATCTATCATTTTTTTATTAATATCTATACCAACTATATTCATACCTTTAACAAAATTCTCACTTGCTAAAATAGCCAAAGAATACACTTCTTCACCACTTGAACATGGGGCACAAAGTACATTTACAGGTCGATCAAGAGATTTTATATAAAAAATTACATCTTTTAATTGTTCTAATTCTCTAAAAAAATATGTCTCACAAACTGTAATAAAATCCATAGTTTCTTGCTTTAAATTTCTTTGAAACTGCACTTTTTCATTTAATTCACTAAGACTGCTTAAACCTAATTCTTGTAAAAATTTAGGTAGCTTTATAGATAAAATATCTTTTTTAGTATTAAGATTATTTCCACTTATTTGCTCTACTATTTTTATAAAATCATTCATTTCATTTTCTGTAATTTTTATCATCTTTCCATCCTATGATTTGATAAAATTTATTATTTCTTTTTTGAGTTCTATTAAACTCATAGGTTTTAAATTTGGATTAGTATCTCTAGCTTTTTTTGGCATTCCATATACTATAGAATCTGCCTCATTTTCACATAAACACCTCACACCAACCTTATAAAGCTCAAATAAAGATTTAGCACCATCATCACCCATTCCTGTCATGATCAAGGCTAAAATTTTATGATATTTACAAAGATTTACAGCCGAATGAAACAAAACATCTATCCCTGGGTTAAAACTACTTATTTGTTCTGTAGTGTTTAATACTAAAGTGTTATTTCCACTTAAAACCATATTTCTTTGACAAATATAAATTTTATTTTTTAAAACTTCTTTGTCGTTTGGTACAATCACATCACTTTTTGCTTCTTTGTTAAATTGATTTACAAAAGAAGGAATAAAAGCTGGGTTCATATGTTGAGCAATCACTACCGCACAATCTTTAAGTTCTATATCATTTAGTAAAAACTTTAGTTGACTTGGACCACCCGTTGAAGAACCAATCAAAACAAGCTTCATTTTTTACCTTAAGTTTAGTATTATTATATCAAATAAATATTTGAAAATATTAAAAAATAATTATATACAAGAAAGAAAAATTTTAATTAAATATGATAAAATTAATACTTTAAATTTCAAATGATAAGTGATTATTAAATGTTAAGAGAAAAAATTTACATAGCAAGTGATCATGCTGGCTTTATTTTAAAGCAAGAAATTATCAATTTTTTACAAGAAAAAAATATAAGCTTTGAAGACTTAGGTCCTTTTAGTAATGATCGTTGTGATTATCCTGATTATGCACATTTATTAAGCTCTAAAATTAACGAAAATAGTTTTGGAATTTTAGTGTGTGGATCAGGTATTGGTATGAGTATAGCAGCAAATCGCCATACAAATATACGCTGTGCTTTGTGTAATGAACCTTTAAGCGCTAGACTCTCAAGAGAACATAACGATGCAAATGTTTTAGCCTTAGGAGCTAGACTAACCGGAGTAGATATGGCTTTTGAAATCATCTCAAATTTCATTAATACTTCTTTTAGCGGTGGAAGACATTGCGTGCGAATTAGCAAAATAGAGGCAAAATTATGATTTTAAGTTGGCTTGTATTAACTGTATTAATTTGTGTTAGTATTTATATGACTATTATGTTGCTTTATTATAAAACCTTACTTCATAAAGAAAAAGTAGCAAAAGAATTCATAAAAAACAATCTTGATGATACTGAAATAGTCATTAGAAAATTACAAGTACAGCTTCAAAGAAGTTTAGGCAATATTGACATTTTAACTGAGGAATTAAACAAAAGCAAAGCAGACCTAACCTCTCTTAGAACAAGAAATTCACAATATCGTATCGAAAATGAAAAATTAAGACAAAGAATCAAAGAATTAGAAGCAAAAATCGAGGCATTATTATGATGAAAGAACAAGATAAAAAATACTTATTAGATAGCATTAGAGCTATTAAGGATTTTCCAAAAGAAGGAATTATCTTTAGAGATATCACTACTTTATTAAATAACAAAGAAGCGTTTGCATTTTTAATGGATCATTTAGTTGAAAAATACCAAAACGCAAAGCTTGATTATATCGTTGGTATAGAAAGTAGAGGTTTTATTTTTGGAGCTGCACTAAGTGCTAGATTAAAACTACCTTTTGTGCCTATTAGAAAACCAGGTAAATTACCTTCAAAATGCTTGCAAGAATCTTATAGTTTAGAATATGGTAGCGATACCATAGAAATTCATATCGATGCATTTAACAATCAAAAAGCAAACGTTTTACTCATAGATGATCTCATCGCCACAGGTGGCACAGCTATCGCTGCTGTTAAACTCATAGAAAAACTCAATGCAAAATGTGTTGAAGCTTGTTTTTTACTAGAATTAAAAGATCTTGATGGGGCTAAAGAATTAGCTAAATTAACTTCTGTTTATAGTGTTTTAGAGGTATAAAATGGAAGAATTTTTAAAACAACTTTTGTATGATTATAAAAACTGGGCTTATATCATCGTGTTTTTATGGTGCATACTTGAGGGAGAACTTGCGCTTATTTTAGCAGGTATTTTTGCACATGAAGGTCATGTAAATTTAGGACTTATCATCTTTGTAGCAGGTTTGGGTGGTTTTGTAGGTGATCAAATATATTTTTATATAGGAAGATATAATAAAAAATATATTCAGAAAAAACTTCGCACCCAAAGGCGTAAATTTGCCATAGCACATTTACTCTTGCAGCGTTTTGGTTGGCCTATTATATTCATACAAAGATATATGTATGGCTTTAGAACTATTATACCTATGAGCATAGGACTAACACGCTATAGTGCGAAAAAATTTGCATTTATTAATCTCATTAGTGCTTGGGCTTGGGCTGCCATAACCATTTTACTTGCATGGTTTTTTGGAAAACAAATTTGGCTTGCAGTGGAATGGGCTGGAGATCACTGGTATTTTGCAGTGCCTATTATTGCTTGTTTTTTACTTGCTTTATTTTTAGGTATGAAACAAATAGAAAAATCAATACTTAGAAAAAGGGAGCATAAATGATTTTTAATTTTAAAGAAGAAACTATAAATTCTATAAATGCTGACTTTGAAATCATTTTAATACAAGATAAAAAGATAGAAAAATACACTCAAAGTCAAGAACTTTTTAAACTTTCAAATTATAAAGGCGAAGGAATTTGCATAGATATGCAAAATAAAATTCTTTATAGTGAACTTAAAAGTTTAGAATATGAAGATATAAGACTTGCTTTTGCAAATGCTTATAAAGCTTTAAAAAAACTTGAAATTCAAAGTGTTAAAACAAAGAGTGTTGTAGGAAAATGCGTAGTAAATAGCTTTAATGCTATGATTCAAGGATTTACTTTTGGTGCTTATGAGTTTGATAAATATAAAAAAGAAAAAACACAGAGTAAGTTAGAGAATATTTTCATCTCAAAAGATGAAATTAATGACAAAGCATATAACCTAGAAGAAGCTTGCATAGGTATAAACTATGGTCAGGTTTTTTCAAATGCTTGTGATTTTGCAAAAAATATCGTAAATGAAATTCCTCAAATTTATACTCCTGCAAAAATGGCTGAGGATGCTCTTAGCTTAAGTCAAAATGATTGCAAGATTTCATGTAAAATCTATGAGAGTGATTTCTTAGAGCAAGAAAAAATGCAAGCATTTTTAGCGGTAAATCGTGCATCAATCCATCCTCCAAAACTCATTCATCTTTCATACAAACCACAAAATCCAAAAATGAAAGTAGTGTTTGTAGGCAAAGGACTAACTTATGATAGTGGTGGGCTTAGTTTAAAACCTGCTGATTATATGCTAACAATGAAATCAGATAAAAGCGGTGGTGCAGCGGCAATGGCCATCATCAAAGGCGCAAGTGAATTAAACCTTAATATAGAAGTGCATTCTATCATCGGTGCAACTGAAAACATGATAGGCGGAAATGCTTACAAGCCTGATGATGTACTTATCTCAAGAGAAGGTGTGAGTATAGAGGTTAGAAACACCGACGCAGAAGGAAGATTAGTTTTAGCAGATTGTCTTTCGCTTGCTCAAGATCTAAAACCTGATTTATTAATAGATCTTGCCACTCTAACTGGAGCTTGCGTAGTAGGACTTGGAGAATACACAAGTGCCATCATGGGAAATAATGAAGATTTACAAAACGATTTTTTCAAAGTAAGTAAAAAAAGTGGAGATTTAGCTACTATTTTACATTTTAATCCACATTTAAAAGAACTTATAAAATCAAATATAGCAGATGTTAGCAATACCTCTTCAAGTCGTTATGGTGGGGCTATTACAGCGGGGTTATTTTTAAATTCTTTCATTAGAGAAGAATACAAAGACAAATGGCTACATTTAGACATCGCAGGGCCAGCTTACTTAGAAAAAGCTTGGGGTTATCATAGCTTTGGTGCAAGTGGAGCAGGTGTTAGAATGTGCCTTTCATATTTACTTTATCTTTCAAGGAAACAAAAATGAGTTTATCAGTTGGTATAGTAGGACTTCCAAATGTCGGAAAATCTACCACTTTTAATGCACTAACAAGAGCACAAAATGCAGAAAGTGCAAATTATCCATTTTGCACCATAGAGCCAAACAAAGCAGTCGTACCTGTACCCGATCATCGCTTAAAAGAGCTAGCAAAGATTGTCAATCCACAAAAAATCATACGCTCAAATATAGAATTTGTTGATATAGCAGGTTTAGTAGCTGGCGCTAGCAAAGGCGAGGGTTTGGGTAATAAATTTTTATCTAACATACGTGAAACAGAGATGATTTTACATATTGTGCGTTGTTTTGATGATGAAAATATCACCCATGTTGCGGGCAGTGTTGATCCTGTGCGTGATGTGCAAATCATAGAAACAGAACTTATACTAGCAGATATAGAACAACTTAGTAAAAAAATAGAAAAACTCACTAAAGGTGCAAAGGCCAACGAAAAAGGTGCAAAAGAAAGTTTGGCTTTAGCTAATGAGCTTTTAGAACATTTAAATCAAAACAATAGTGCAAGCTCATTTCCAAATAAAAATGAAGTCTATCATGCTCTTATAAAAGAACTAAGATTGCTTTCAGCTAAGGAAGTAATATATGGAGCAAATGTAGATGAGAATTCCCTTTTAGAAGATAATGAATTTGTAAAAAATCTTAAAGAATTTGCAGCAAAATCAGGGCATGAGGTTATCAAACTTTGCTCTAAAATAGAAGAGGAAATGATAGCTTTAAGCGATGAGGAGCATTTTGAGTTTTTAAAATCTTTAGGGATTGAACGTAGTGGGCTTGAAGTAGTTATACGCACAGCATTTTCAAAGCTTAATCTAATTAGCTATTTTACAGCAGGTCAAATAGAAGTTAGATCATGGACTATACAAAGAGGCTGGAAAGCACCAAAAGCAGCAAGTGTAATCCACAACGACTTTGAAAAAGGTTTTATCAAAGCTGAAGTGATTTCTTATGAAGATTATATCGCTTGCAAAGGAGAAAGTGGCGCTAAAGAAGCAGGAAAGCTACGCCTTGAAGGAAAAGATTATATCGTACAAGATGGTGATGTAATGCATTTTAGATTTAATGTTTAATTCAAATTGCAAGCTGTTTTAGCTTGCAAATTTTATTAAACTATATTTTCATATAATTTTACCGCACAAACACAATTATCTTATATTTTGCTGTTTTATGTAATAATAATATATCTCCAAAAAGTATTTTAAATGATTCAAATAACTTAAAATTAAAAATAATCTTGATAATTTTATATTCTAGTTTAAAAATTTTATATTATTGTCTTGGTATAAAATCATCAACCTACTTTTCTTCCAAAGAATTAAAATTTAATTCTTTGGAGCATTTTTTACACTTATAAGCTATATTTAAATATTTAATTTTTACATGCAATCCATAATCAAGCTTGTGAATCATATCCTTGCAACCACAGATATATTCAAATTTATTATCTTTTTCTTGCTCTTTTGTTAGCTCTAATTCTTCTTTGTCTAAACTTTTTTTGTATTTATTAATCATCATATCATGTTCTGCAATATGCTCTACTAGCCAAATAGAAACTATTTTATTAAGTTTTTCTTTAAGATCATTTGTACTATTGCATTCACTAAGTAATGCGCTCATATCTTTAATGATTTTTTTATGCATTGCCTTGTGCTCTGATAGATATGGATAATTTATGGAGTACATATATTCTTCTTCATCTTTAAAATGTGTTTTCATATAATCAAAAAAATTACCCAACAACTCTTTAACTTCAATTTTATAAATATGCCTATTTAATAAACTAGCTGTTTTTTCTGCTAAATCAAAAAGAGTCTGATGCTGTAAATCAATATCCGTATTTTCAATGCTATATTTTTCATTCCATACTGGAAGCACCTCCATAAACAATCCTAAGCAATACGAATTATTTTTTTACAAACTTTGCAGTTATATTTTGCACCATCAAGAATTTGCAAATGAACTCGATGAGGAATTTTATGCCTCTCATTTACACAACCACAAACATAAATAATATGTTCTGGTACAATCTCTTCAAAAATACTTTCAGTTGAAATATCTACTTCAAATGAATTTTCTTTCATTTGAAGCTGTTTTTGTTTTTCGTATTTGTGGTATTTCATATCTTCTTTTAAGATATGCTCTAAAAGCCATTTTTCTGTAATAATATTAAGTTTTTCTTTAAAATCATTTACAGTTTTGATATTTTTTACCAAAGAAATCAACGAGGCAGTGATTTCTTGATGTATTTTTTTATGATACTCTAAGTCAGGATAAGCAATACTTTCCATATAAGCTTCTTCATCTTTAAAATGTGTTTTAACATACTCAAATAATTCAATCAAAACACTCTTTATTTCACCAACACTTGCATGGTTTTCTGCTACAAGATAAGCCTTTTTAGCTATATCAAATAAAGCTTTATGTTGCTCATCAATGATTTTATTATGTACGCTGTATTCTTTTGCCCATTTAATCACAAAAATCCTTTTCTATAATATCTATATAATTAAGCAATAAAATAAACACAAAAAAATGAGCAAAAGTATACAATAAATTTTAAATATTTATAATAATATTAAAAATAATTTATAAAATATTTAAAATAATACAAAAATTATCTGATTTATAAAACATCTATCTTAAAAGATGCTTTATAAAAATTTTATCATCAAACACAAATTAATCTTTTGATTGTTTTTTGCAGCCTATCCTTTGTATTCTCTTCATTAGAAAAAGTAAGTAAATTTGCTTTAGGCCAAAAATAGCTTTTAGGATTTTCAAATTTACCCCAACGCCAATCAAATCTAGGCGCTAAAAGTACTATTGTAGGTATATCTAAAGCTAAGGCTAAATGTGCAATAGCACTATCTATACTTACCATACAATCAATATCTTTTAAATTATCTAAAGTATCGTTCCAATTTTTTAATTTCACTCCCCTATTTTCAACTTCATTAGGTAGATTAACTCCTTGCATTCCATCTACCTGAAAAGATATTATTTCACAGTCTAAATCTTTTAAAGCATTAAACAAAAATGCAAAATCCACATTTCTTAATAAATCAGTATTCATAGCATTAGGTGTAAACCAAAAAATTCCTATTTTTTTAATTTTGTTATTTGGTTTTTCTAGAGCTATGATAGGTGTTTTTAACTTAGGAATTTCATCTAATTTAATATCACAAAGTAAAGGCAAAGAGCAAATTGGCATAGCATAATCAAATTCACTCGGAAAATCTTTTAAAATTTTCAAATTAGAAAAAATTTTATTTTGTTTATTAAACTCTTTGAGTTGGTTTTTAAATATTTCATACATAGCACTTTGCGGAGCAAATAAAACTTTAGAGGCAATTTGACAAAGTTTTTCCAAACATCTAGCATACATAAAAGTATCACCAAAACCTTGCTCACAAAAAACTAAAATTTCTTTATCTTTAAAAGCCTGCACACCTTCTTTGTTAAAAGCTTGTATAGTTTTATTATAATGATATGGCGAAAATGTTTCATTATGAGCATAAAAAAGTCTACTTTCATATACTCTTTTGCCTTCTTCAAAATTATCACTTTCACCCATACGCATTAATAAATACGCCAAATCAAACTGATAGGTTGCGTGCGGATGTAAACTCAAAGCTTTTTGATACGCATTATAAGCACCTTGGTAATTAGCGCTTAACTCTAATGCTTTTGCATAGTTTTGCCAAAACTGAGCATTATTTTGATTATACTCACACAAACTTGCAAATAATTCTAGAGATTCTTCTAATCTTAAAAGTTTAAAAAGCAAATACGCCTTTTGTGGTAAAATTTGCGTATTTAAATACTCATAAATTTTAACTATAGTCAAGTTTTCTTGGGTTTTCTCTTGTAATCTATCTTGTAAATTAATACTATTTGTAAAATTTTTTTCTACTAACTCTCCACTTTGTAATTTTGCTATCATAATTTGTGTAAAATCACAAAGTTCATTATGTGCTTCAAGTGCCTTTTGGAAATTTGTTTTAAAATAAAGCTCAGCGTAATTTTTCCACAAATCAAGATTATACATATCTTTTTCTAAAGCAAGCTTATACAATTTTTCTGCCTCTTCTAGGCTTCCTGTATTTTGATAAGCAAAAGCAAGTTCTAAACTAAGCTCATCTTTTAAAAAACATTGCCTTTGTAAAAGTTCTTTAAGCAATCTAATGCCATCATTAAAGTTTCCATTAGACAAAAATGCTTTTGCAAGCATTAGCCCATAAAAACTTGTAGGATATAAATTAAAAATTTGTTTTGCATAATGTAAAGTTTTAGCATAATCTCCTATTTTAAAAGAAGCCATCATAGCATACTCTAAAGCATTTTTAGGATCTTGTTCTAAATATGCTTCACTATATTCTAGACATTTGTAATAATTATTGTTGTAATAATAATATATTATTTTATCTAACATAAACACCTCTAATATTTTTTATATTATTATAACATATCGCCAC
>NZ_JAKMQQ010000016.1:0-24964 GCF_025771645.1 Campylobacter sp. IFREMER_LSEM_CL2256 | reverse complement strand
ATAAAAAAAGGACTGTGGATATTGGTTTATAACATGTGGTAAATTTTTAGAAAAATAGTGGGAAATGATAGAATATGAGTTATTATAAAATATGAAAAAATTCGTGTCAAATATAAAGAAAATAATATCTTAAATATAGATAATAAATAAGAAAGTAAAAGAGAATACAAACAATTAAAGATAAACCTTGATTTAGATAAATTTATACTCAAAATACTTGAAAACAATAAATGGATTAAGTATCTTATCTTTTTTGTTTATTAAGAAGATTCACACTTAGTAAAACAATAAAACTAAAAATTAATAGTATGAGACTATAAATATGGGCTGTGGTAAAATCTAAATTTTCCATACTTTCATATATAGCAATACTAGCTACTTTTGTTTCTCCGCTTAAAGAACCGCCTATCATTAATACTATACCAAACTCACCCATAGTATGTGCAAAACTTATCACCAAAGCACTTAATATAGCTGGTTTAATACTAGGTAAGATTACTTTAAAAAGTGTGATGAAAGAATTTTTTCCCAAAGAAAAACTAGCTTCTATAATATTTTTAGAAATCATAGACATTGCATTATATAAAGGATTAAACATAAAAGGTAAAGAATAAATACAACTTGCTATCACTAAACCTTCAAAGGTAAAAGCTAAAGTGATATTAAAGTGTTTTTCTAAAAAATTACCCAAAAAAGAGTATTTTGAAAACAAAATCAACAAGTAAAAACCAACAACAGATGGTGGTAAAACCAAAGGTAAGGTTATTATGGTTTCTAGAATTTTTTTTGCTCTAAATTGCTTAAAAGTAAAAACCCAAGCAAGAGGTATGCAAAAACAAAACAAAATTATACAAGTAATAATAGAAAGCTTTATGGAAACTAAAAAAGGTGTCCAATCTATACTTAATAATAATTGTGTCATTATTGAAACTTTCTCAAGTCAAAAAAAGACTTGAGATTACTTTCCTAAATTTGGCTCCATTTCTATAATTTTCCAAGGAAGTCCTTGAGTATTTAACTCATCCATAAAAGGTTTAGCATCAAATTCTTCCATGTTAAACACACCTTTTCCTTGCCAAATTCCTTTAGCAATTAACTTTGTTCCTATCATTGCAGGAACTCCGGTAGTATAACTCACAGCTTGCGCTCCAGTTTCTTTAAAGCACTCTTCGTGATTGCAAACATTGTAAATATAAACTTGTCTATCTTTTCCATCTTTTACACCACGAATCACACAACCTATATTAGTATAACCTTTAGTGCGAGGGCCTAAACTAGCAGGATCAGGAAGTAGTGTTTTTAAAAATTCTATTGGTATTATTTCTTTGCCTTGATGCATAACAGGCTTAATACCTAGCATACCAACATTTTCAAGACATTTCATATGAGTTAAATAGCTTTGCCCAAAAGTCATAAAAAATCTTATTCTTTTTAAACCTTTGATATTTTTTACTAAGCTTTCAAGCTCCTCATGATAAAGTAAATAGCTATCCTTTACCCCTACTTCAGGATAATCCCATTCCATTTTTATTTCCATAGGTGCAGTTTCTATCCATTTTCCATTTTCCCAGTAACGACCTTTAGCAGAAACTTCTCTTAAGTTAATTTCAGGATTAAAATTAGTTGCAAAGGCATAGCCATGATCTCCAGCATTACAATCTAATATATCTATATAATGAATTTCATCAAATAAATTTTGCTGCGCATAAGCACAAAATACATTAGTAACACCTGGATCAAAACCGCTACCTAAAAGTCCTAAAATTTCTGCTTGTTTAAACTTATCATTTCTTGCCCATTGTTCTTTATATTCAAATTTAGCTAAATCAGGATGTTCATAATTTGCAGTATCTACATAGTGGATATTAGTTTGAATACACGCATCCATTAAAGTAAGATCTTGATAAGGTAAAGCCACATTTAATAAAATTTCAGCTCCTGTTTTTTTGATAAGTTCTACAACAGCAGCAGTGTCATCTGCATCTATTTGCTCAGTTTGAATTTCTATACCCAAACGCTCTTTTATAAAAGCTGCTATTTCATCACATTTACTTTTGGTTCTACTTGCTAGAGTTATTTTGCTAAAGACATCACTATTCATTGCACATTTTACAGTCGCAACACGGCTTACACCACCTGCACCTATAATCAAAAGATTTTTCATCATTTTTCCTTAAATTTTTTAGAAAATTGTAACAAAAAAACTTTATAAAGCATTGAAATAAAAAATAAAAAATAATTTTTATAATGTTTTTTTAAAATAAAACAAGTAAAATGATAGTTTTTTAAATTTTTTAAGGACACTTATGAATTTACAAAGTGTGGAACTTTCTTATCCTATTGTTATTACTTTTATTACCTATGCATTTTTAATGCTTTTTATAGGTTTTTATTTTTACAAAAAAAATCAAAATAGTAAAGATTATTTTGTTGGTAATGCCTCCATGGGGCCGGTAATATCTGCCTTAAGTGCAGGTGCTTCTGATATGAGTAGTTGGCTTTTAATGGCTTTTCCTGGTGCTTTATATGCAGCTGGTTTGGGACAAATTTATATAGCCATAGGTTTAAGCTTTGGTATGTTTTTGAACTGGACTTTTGTTGCTAAAAGATTAAAGATTTTTTCTCAAATAGCCAAAGAATGTATTACAATTCCTGATTTTTTCGAAAGTCGCTTTCATGATGATAAGCATATTTTAAGAAGCATTTGTGCGGTAGTTATTTTGGTATTTTTTACTATTTACATTAGCGCTGGATTAGTAAGCGGTGCTAAACTTTTTGAAAGTGTATTTAATTTGCCTTATATTTTTGCCTTGAGTATTGGATTTTTAGTTATTGTTTTATATACTTTTTTAGGTGGTTATAAAGCTGTATGCTGGACTGATATGATTCAAGGACTTTTAATGATGAGTTCATTAATCATCATTCCTTTTGTGATGATTTTTGAACTTGGTGGCTTTGGCGAAGCCTTTTCTACTATAAATGATGTAAAACCCCAAGCCTTTGGTTTAGATGGTGGTGGTTGGCTAGTCGTAGTATCAACCCTAGCATGGGGGCTTGGTTATTTTGGTCAACCTCACATTTTAATTCGTTTTATCTCTATAAAAAATGTAAAAGAAATTCCTACTGCAACTTTTATAGGCATAACTTGGATGGTAATTTCTTTATTTGGTGCTGCTATGATAGGATTTTTAGGTATTGCTTATATAGCTAAATTTAATCTTACTTTAAATGACCCTGAAAGAATATTTATTGTAATGTCTCAAGTACTTTTTAACCCTTGGGTGGCAGGAATTTTACTCAGTGCTATTTTAGCTGCCATTATGAGTACAGCTAGTTCTCAACTGCTAGTGTGCGCTTCTAGCTTGGTGCAAGATTTTTATACACAAATCTTAAAAAGAAAAACAAATGATAAAAATATTACTTTATTATCACGTCTAGGTGTTTTAGCTGTTGCTTGTGTAGCTTTTGTACTTTCACTTGATACGCAAAGTCAAATTTTAGGTATTGTTTCATATGCATGGGCAGGTTTTGGTGCAAGCTTTGGAAGTGTTATTTTATTTTCTTTGTTTTATAAAAATATGAGCAAAGAAGGTGCAATAGCTGGAATGGTTAGTGGGGCTTTAACCGTTATATTTTATAAACATTTTGATTCAAATTTTATAGCAATTTATGAAATCATTCCTGGATTTTTAGTTGCAAGTTGTTTTATTGTGATTTTTAGTATAATTTTTAAAGCAAAAAAACATACAATAAAACACTATGAAAAAATGTTAAAAGAAATTTAAATGTTTAAATCTTTTTTTTATTCAAAAAAATGGGCATTGTGGGCTTATTTGGGTTTGTTTTTTTTACTAGCTTCTTTACTTGCTCAAACTTCCATTAATGTTGCAATAAATGAATGGTATAAAGAATTTTATGATGTTTTACAAGATGCAAAAAATCATAGTATAGATGACTTTTATCATTTTATTAAGCAATTTTTATATCTAGCATTGCCTTATGTATTAATCGCTACTATCACACAATATTTTGGAAGTATTTATGCCTTTAAATGGCGTGAGGCTATGACTTTTGATTATATTAAATTTTGGCAAAAAAAAGATGATAACATAGAAGGTAGCTCACAAAGAATTCAAGAAGATATTTATAATTTTTCAAAAATCATAGAAAGCTTAGGATTGGCTTTTGTTAAGGCAATTATGACTTTAATTGCTTTTGTGCCAATTTTGTGGATGTTAAGTGCGCATGTTAATTTACCTATCTTAAAAGACATTAATGGATCCTTAGTATGGATTGCATTTTTGGTTTCTTTGGGAGGTCTTGTTATATCATGGTTTGTTGGCATTAAATTACCTGGTCTTGAATATAATAATCAAAAAGCTGAAGCTGCTTTTAGAAAAGAACTTGTTTTTGCTGAAGATGATAGAAAAAATTATGCGAGCGATGAAAGTATTTTAAGTTTATTTACTGGACTTAAAATCAATTATAAAAGATTATTTTTGCATTATGGGTATTTTAATATATGGCTTTATTTATTTGAGCAAATCATGGTTATAGTGCCTTTTTTAATCATGGCTCCAAGCTTGTTTTTAGGACTTATACAACTTGGAATTATCATACAAGTTGGCAATGCTTTTGATCAAGTTAGATCATCATTTAGTATTTTTATCACCAATTGGACAACTATCACACAATTGCGTAGCATTTATAAACGTTTAGATGAATTTGAAAAAAATATTGAATATAGAAAACATAAATTAATTTAAAATATGTCGTTTATTTTAAGCTAATTTTATAGTTTTGATTTGATATAATTTTGCAAAAATTTTATTAAAGGAGTTTTTTTGGACCCCAGTCAATCTTTAGACTTAAATCAAACATTACCCGCTGTTGCCTCAATTGATGTAGGCTATTCTACTTTTATGATTCTTGTTGCATTAGCTTTAGTGCTTTTAAATGGATTTTTTGTTTTATCTGAATTTGCTATTGTTAAAGTACGTAGATCAAAACTCGAAGAAATGGTAAAAGAAAAAAAACGTAATGCAAAAAAAGCTTTAGAAGTCACTTCAAAACTAGATACTTATTTAAGTGCATGCCAACTTGGTATTACGCTAAGCTCTCTTGCTCTTGGTTGGATAGGTGAACCTGCTATTGCTAAAATTCTTGAAGTTCCTTTGGCAAATTTAGGCTTAGCTCCAGCATTAATTCATACTATAGCATTTGTTATCGCTTTTGCTATTATCACATTATTGCATGTTGTATTAGGTGAATTAGTTCCAAAGAGCGTTGCTATCGCTATTGCAGATAAAGCTGTTTTATGGGTTGCAAGACCATTACATTTGTTTTGGTTACTTTTCTTACCTTTCATTAAAACATTTGACTTTTTAGCTGCAGTTTCTTTAAAAGTTATAGGTATTAAACCTGCTAAAGAACATGAATTAAGCCACTCTGAAGAAGAAATTAAATTTATTGCAAGTGAAAGCCAAAAAGGTGGAGTTTTGGATGAATTTGAAACTGAAATCATACGTAATGCTGTTGATTTTTCAGATACAGTAGCAAAAGAAATCATGACACCTAGAAAAGATATGATATGTCTTAACAAACAAAAAAGCTATGAGGAAAATATGCAAATAGTTTGTCAGTACAAACACACACGCTTTCCATATATAGATGGTTCTAAAGATATCATTTTGGGTATGGTACACATTAGAGATATCATGCAAAACGAACTTAGCAAAGATAAGAAAAATTTAGATGATTTTTTAATCAAAATGATCTTGGTGCCAGAAAATATCAGCATATCTAAAGTCCTTTTCATGATGAATAAAGAACAAGTGCACACGGCATTAGTAGTGGATGAATATGGTGGCACAGCTGGACTTTTAACCATGGAAGATATTATGGAAGAAATCGTTGGAGATATTAACGATGAGCATGATGATTCTAGTCCACATTTTAAAAAACTTGCAGAAAACATTTATGAATTTCAAGGAAGATATGAAA
Organism: Campylobacter sp. IFREMER_LSEM_CL2256; assembly: GCF_025771645.1. Lineage (NCBI taxonomy): Bacteria > Pseudomonadati > Campylobacterota > Epsilonproteobacteria > Campylobacterales > Campylobacteraceae > Campylobacter > Campylobacter sp. IFREMER_LSEM_CL2256. The sequence goes on along the minus strand of NZ_JAKMQQ010000016.1, from coordinate 18,961 downwards.
TTAGCGAAGTAGAAGAAATGCTTGATATACGCTTTAATGAAGAGCTAGAACAAGTCACTATAGGTGGATATGTTTTCAATCTCTTAGGACGCTTACCGGTAGTTGGAGATAGAATAGAAGATGAATTCTGCTACTATGAAGTCAAAAAGATGGATGGAAATAGTATAGAACGCATTAAAGTTGTACGCAAAAATACTGATGAAGAAGAGTGATAAACTCTTCTTTTACTTTCATACAGTCCTCAATCTTATCCATTCTAACCTACAAGGAAAATATATGCAATTACATGATGAAATTAATCAATTTATGCAAGAATGCAAAAGTATTATGATATCTTCTTTAAATTTAAACAATCAAACAATATGCTCATACGCACCTATTATAAAAATTAAAAATGACTTTTATATTTATATTAGTGAAATTGCTGAGCATTTTGAAGGAGTAAAATACAATAATAAAAACATAGAAATTATGTTTATAGAAGATGAAAAAGATTGCGTGTCAATCTTTGCAAGAAAAAGACTTAAATTTAGAGTAGAGAGTGTAGAAATAACAAGAGATAATCAACTCTTTGAGCAAGTATTAAATACTTATGAAAATGAAAACAATAAAGAAATAATCCAAGTCATTAAAAATATGAAAGATTTTCATTTATTTCAGCTGATACTAAAAAATGGAAGATATGTTAAAGGTTTTGGAAAAGCATATGAAATTAATGAAGGAGTAATTAATTTAATTAATTCAAAAGGACATAAATAATTCAAGATGAGCTTTTTGCTCATCTTGGTAGATTAACCATTTCTTTTTTTGATAATTTCTTCAGAAACGTTTTTTGGAACTTCATCATAGTGATCAAATTCCATAGAATAAGTAGCACGGCCTTGAGTTTGACTTCTAAGATCAGTTGAGTAACCAAACATCTCAGCCAAAGGACAAAATGCTGTAATAATTTTATTACCACCTCTTTCATCCATTGAATTTACTTGACCACGACGTTTATTTAAATCTCCAATAACATCACCCATATATTCTTCTGGAGTTTCAACTTCAACTTTCATCATAGGTTCTAAGATTACCGCACCTGCTTTTCTAGCACCTTCTTTAAAGCCCATAGAAGCTGCAAGTTTAAATGCCATTTCAGAAGAATCCACTTCGTGATAGCTTCCATCATAAACAGTTACTTTAACATCTTCAACAGGATATCCCGCTAAAACACCGTTTTGTAATGCTTCTTGAACACCTTTATCAACTGCTGGAATATATTCTTTTGGAATTACCCCACCTTTGATATCATTTACAAATTCATATCCACTACCTGGCTCAAGTGGCTCAAGTCTTAAGAATACATGACCATACTGACCACGGCCACCTGATTGTTTAGCGTATTTGTATTCTTGCTCAACTGTTTTTCTAATAGTTTCACGGTAAGCAACTTGAGGTTGACCAACTTCTGCTTCAACTTTAAACTCACGAAGCATTCTATCAACGATAATTTCTAAGTGAAGTTCACCCATACCTGAGATGATAGTTTGACCGCTTTCTTCATCTGTAGAAACTCTAAAGCTTGGATCTTCTTGAGCTAATTTATTTAAAGCAATAGACATTTTTTCTTGATCTGCTTTTGTTTTAGGCTCAACAGCAACTGAAATAACAGGATCTGGAAAATCCATTCTCTCTAAAATAACCTTATCTTTTTCACTTGCTAAAGTATCACCGGTTAGTGTGTCTTTAAGACCAACAACCGCTCCAATTTCTCCTGCATATAAAGTTTTAATCTCTTCTCTTTTATTAGAGTGCATTTTCAAAAGACGACCAATTCTTTCTTTTTTATCTTTTGTTGAATTATATGCATAAGAACCGCTTTCTAAACTTCCTCTATATACACGAACGAAAGTTAATTGCCCAACAAAAGGGTCGGTCATAATTTTAAATGCAAGACCTGCAAATTCACCATCATCAGTTGATTTTACAGAAACTTCTGTACCATCTTCATATTCACCTTTGATATTAGCAACTTCATCAGGAGCTGGTAAATAAGCAACAACAGCATCAAGTAATGGTTGAACACCTTTATTTTTAAAAGCTGTACCACAAAGCATAGGAACCATAGAAAGACTTAAACATCCTGCTTTAATACCTGCTTTGATTTCTTCTTGAGTAAGCTCTTCACCGCCTAGATATTTTTCCATTAATTCATCGCTTGTTTCAGAAACCGCTTCTATCATTTTTGTACGATATTCTTCAGCCTTTTCTTTAAGCTCAGCTGGAATTTCTTTTTCTACATAATCAGTCGGTTTGTTTTCATCTTCCCATACCAAAGCTTTCATGGTAATAAGATCAATTACACCTTTGAAATTATCTTCAGCACCGATTGGAATTTGAAGTGGAACTGGGTTGCCTTTTAAGCGATTTTTGATTTGTTCTTCAACATTAAAGAAATTTGCACCAATTCTGTCCATTTTATTTACAAAAACAATTCTTGGAACACCATATTTATTAGCTTGTCTCCAAACAGTTTCTGATTGTGGCTGAACCCCACCTACTGAACAAAATACTGCAACAGCACCATCTAAAACACGCATTGATCTTTCAACTTCGATTGTAAAGTCAACGTGGCCTGGAGTGTCTATAAGGTTAATTTGGTGATTTTTCCAAAAACAAGTTGTAGCAGCAGAAGTAATTGTAATACCTCTTTCTTTTTCTTGTTCCATCCAGTCCATTGTAGCTGCACCATCATGTACTTCGCCAATTTTATGACTCATACCTGTAAAGAAAAGAATTCTTTCACTAGTAGTTGTTTTACCAGCATCAATGTGAGCTGCAATACCTATATTTCTAACTCTTTTTAAAGGAGTACTTCTTGACATGTTTTACTCCTCTTACCAACGATAATGAGCAAATGCTTTATTAGCTTCTGCCATTTTATAAGTATCTTCTTTCTTCTTAAATGAAGCGCCTTTACTATTAGCTGCGTCTAATAATTCAGCTGCTAATTTTTCAATCATAGTTCTTTCACTTCTTTTTCTAGCAAAAGAAATAATCCATCTTATAGCTAAAGCTTGTTGTCTAGCTGGGCGTACTTCTACTGGAACTTGATAAGTAGCACCACCAACACGACGAGATTTAACTTCTAATAAAGGCTTAATATTTTCAATAGCATCATTAAAAATTTCTATACCTTTTTTTTCTCCACCTTTTTTATCGATAGCTTCTAAAGCACCATACATAATAGTAGTAGCTGTGCTTTTTTTACCATCATACATTAAAGAATTAATGAATTTTGTAATTACTTTGTTTCCATAAATCGGATCTGGCAAGACTTCTCTTACCGGAGCTTTTCTTCTTCTCATAATTTTCCTTCAAATTTATAATTTTACTCAAACAAAATCAAATCTAACGGATTTGTCTGCAATCTTATTACTTAGCTGCTGCTTTAGGGCGTTTTGCACCATATTTAGAACGAGAAACAGTTCTTTTTGCAACACCTGCAGTATCTAAGGCACCACGAACAATGTGATACTTAACACCTGGTAAGTCTTTTACCCTACCACCACGCACTAAAACGATGCTGTGTTCTTGTAGGTTGTGACCTTCACCACCGATATAACTAATAACTTCAAAGCCACTTGTAAGTCTTACTTTGGCAACTTTTCTTAACGCTGAGTTTGGTTTTTTAGGAGTTGTTGTATAAACCCTAGTACAAACTCCCCTTCTTTGTGGGCAATTTTTAAGCGCTGGTGATTTAGATTTTTCTAAAACTTTTTTGCGCTCTTTTCTAACCAATTGATTTATGGTTGGCACAGTAATTCCTTTCATTAATAAAATAATAAACTTTGGATAATATCTAAATTTTACTTATAAAATTATAAACTATTAAGGTTTTCTTGGAGTTTTTCTAAAAACAAATAAATGTGATAAGCATCATTGCTGGCATGATTAACATTAATACTAAAAGGAATGAGAATTTTTTTATTTTCTTTTATAATCTTTCCACTTGTTATAATAGGAAAGAAATACTGCTCTTTTTTTGGCAAGTGTAAAGAAAAATTCTCAAAAGCCACCCAAGGAATGGCAGAAATATTAAAAAGATTATCTATGGGCTCTTTTAAAAACATACTTTTATCGTTTCTTATTAATTGTTTATCCTCTTCATATAAAGATAAAAAATCATTTAAATTTTCTTTATAGAAAGTCCAAAGAACAGAAAAAGTTTTAGAGTCCTTATGAAAAATAGTATAAGAAGGATGGATAATATCATAACATATTAGTTGTTTGTTTTGATCTAAACTAAATTTAAAATTATCAAAAGCATTTATACTTTTACTAATAGTGTGGATAAAACAAGGGTAGAATTCATAATTATTGTTTTTAATAAAATAATAAAAAGAACTAATATCTAATTTAACAGTAATTTCAAACGAGCAAGGAATATTTTGAGTGTAAAATTCAAAATGATCCTTTCTTTTATATTTTTCCAAATCAATCACTTTGAACATAATACACTCCAAAAATCCTAGCAAAATCGCTAGGATTGAAAATTAATTTTGTTGTTTAAGTTTTAAATTTTGATCTCCATAAAGACCTGTACCAACAGGAATCATGCGACCTAAGATTACATTTTCTTTTAGATCTTCAAGATAGTCAAATTTACCTGCGATACTTGCTTCTGTTAAAACTTTTGTTGTTTCTTGGAATGAAGCAGCCGAAATCACACTATCACTTCCAATAGCTGCTCTTGTAACCCCAAGCAATACAGGTTCAGCTACAGCAGGTTCACCGCCATATCTTAAAATTCTTTCATTTTCTTCTCTGAATTTTCTTCTTGAAACCAAATCACCCACAATAAAGTTTGTATGACCACTATCAACAATTTTTACTTGCCTTAGCATTTGCGATACGATAATTTCAATATGCTTATCAGAAATCACAACACCTTGACCACGATAAACTTGCTGAATTTCAGAAATAAGATAATAATGCAATGCTTTTTCGCCTAAAATTCTAAGCACATCATGACTTGAAATAACCCCATCGGTTAATTTTTCACCCGCATGAATAAATTCACCATCTCTTACTTGAATGCGTTTTGATTTATCAATTAAATACTCTGCACTACTTCCATCTTCTGCTTGGATAATGATTCTTTCCTTTGATCTTAAAGGTTTATCAAATCTAACAACCCCGTCAATTTCAGCCACAACAGCAGTATTTTTTGGCTTTCTTGCTTCAAATAATTCAGATACCCTTGGAAGACCTCCAGTAATATCTTTTGATTTAGCTGCTGCCTTTGGTGTTTTAGCTAAGATATCAGCTTGCTTAACCTTATCGCCATCGTTTACATAAATAACAGTTTTTGGTTCGAGTTGATAACGCACCACTTTATCGTTTTCACCTATAATCAACAACGCTGGACGCACTCCACTTGGTAAATACTCATTAATAACAAGTGATCTTTTACCAGTTGCTTCATCAATTTGCTCATCAGCACTATAGCCTGATTCAATATCTTCAAAGTTAATTACACCTGCAACTTCTGCAATTACAGTATTATTATATGCATCCCATTCAGCAATGATAGTTTTATCTTCTTTGCTTGATTTTGCTATGATAGTTTTAGGATTATCCACAAAAGTACTATCATCAAATTCAATCACAGAATCTCTTGGTATATAGTGTCTTTTTGCTTCTCTATCATTTTCATCAGCAATAACTACAAAAACACCTTTTTCTTTAACTACATCACCTTTTTTAAGATTTCTAATTCTATCTAAACCATCCCCTTTAAGCATATAAAACTTCAAGGTACCTTTTGCACCAGCTACAATATCTTGAGCGATAGGATCGCCATCTTTTACTAGCAATTCACTCGCATAAGGGATACGGTTTGGTATATTCCAACCCTCTTTGATTACTTCTACAATACTTTCATTTTCAGCTACTTCAGCACCATCGCTATATGGAATATATAATTTACCTTCAATATTACCACTTACACCCGCAAGCTCATTAGCTTTTGCTAAGTCATACTTTCTTAATATAAATTTAGCTTCATTGTTTTTTGCTTTAACACTAACCACCACATCCTCATATGCATGCTCAATATGGATAGTTCCTTTAAATGGAGCTTTGATTTTTGGCTCCACAAGTAAAATAGCAGCATTGCGGTGATTAGCCACTATAGTTTTGCCTTGTCTATCTTCATAGGTATTAAGATTATAAAATCTTACAAAACCTTCTTTGTGTGCTACTACTTGGCGATCTTGTAAATCTGTACTAGCAGTACCACCGCTGTGGAAAGTTCTTAGTGTAAGCTGCGTTCCCGGCTCACCGATTGATTGAGCAGATATAATACCTACAGCCTCACCTGGTTTAACTAATTTTCCTTCGCCTAGATTAATACCATAACATTTAGAACAAACTCCTTTTTTAGCTTTACAAGTAATAGGAGTTCTAATGCTTACACTCTTTACTCCACTTTCAACAATAATTCTAGCTTTTTCCTCATCTACTAAAGTACCTTCTGAGAATAAAATCTCATTAGTAATAGAGTCAATAATATTTTCAGCTAAAACTCTTCCTAAAATTCTTTCTTCTAAGGTTTCAATCACAACACCATCTGCGGTAATTTCATTAATCTCAACACCCTCATGTGCACCACAATCTTCCATTGTAACTTTTACATTTTGCGCCACATCGATAAGTTTTCTTGTCAAATAACCTGCATTTGCTGTTTTCAACGCTGTATCTGCAAGACCTTTTCTAGCACCGTGGGTTGAAATGAAATATTCAAGAACGTTTAGTCCTTCACGGAAGTTCGAAATGATCGGTGTTTCAATAATAGAACCATCAGGTTTAGCCATAAGACCCCTCATCGCAGCAAGCTGTGAAATTTGAGCTGCTGAACCCCTAGCACCAGAATCTGCCATCATATAAATAGAGTTAAATCCTTCTTTGTCTTTTTTAATCAACTCCATCATATCTTTTGATAAGACATTATTAGTGCTTTTCCAAATATCAATAATCTTGTTATATCTTTCGCCTGAAGTAATCAAACCTAAATTATATGAATTTTGGATTTCTCTTACTTGTTTTTTAGCTTCTTCTATACTTTTTTGCTTTTGATCAGGCACAATAATATCAGCAATTGAAATAGAAATACCCGCTTTTGTTGCATATTCAAAACCAAGATCTTTTAATTTATCTAAAAAGCTAGCACTTACTTCAAGACCGCCTTCTTTATAAACATAATCAACCAAAGCTGCAATATCTTTTTTCTTCATGACTTTATTCCACATATTTTCAGGAACAAAATCAGGTAAGATAGACTTAATGATTAATCTTCCCGCAGTTGTTGTGATTTTTCTTCCATCAACTACGCTTCTAATACTTGCATGAATATCTAAAGATTTTGCTTCTAGAGCAATCATAACCTCTTCAATACCTGTACAAATTTTATGCTCACCCTTAGCACCATCTTTTTCTAAAGATAGATAATAAATCCCCAAAACCATATCTTGAGAAGGTACAGTCACAGAACGACCACTTGCTGGAAGCAAGATATTCATAGATGAGAGCATTAATACTTTACACTCAGCTATTGCTTCTTGAGATAAAGGTACATGTACAGCCATTTGGTCCCCGTCAAAGTCAGCATTAAATGCTGCACACACCAATGGATGAAGTTGAATTGCCTTACCCTCTACAAGCACAGGATGGAAAGCTTGGATGGAAAGCTTATGTAAGGTTGGTGCACGATTAAGCATTACAGGATGACCTTTAACAACCTCTTCTAAACACTCCCAAACTTCATTGGTTTTATTTTCAATCATTTTTTTAGCTTGTTTTACAGTAGTTGCATAACCTTTTTCTTCAAGCTTAGCCAACAAATGTGGCTTAAATAATTCCAAAGCCATTTTTTTAGGTAAACCACATTGATCCATTCTAAGTTTTGGCCCAACAACAATAACACTACGACCTGAAAAATCCACCCTTTTACCAAGTAGATTTTGTCTGAAACGACCTTGTTTTCCTTTGATGATTTCACTTAAAGATTTTAATGGACGTTTATTTGCACCTTTAACCGCATTTGCTCTTCTGCCATTATCAAATAAAGCATCAACTGCTTCTTGAAGCATTCTTTTTTCATTTCTAATGATAATTTCAGGTGCATCAAGCTCCATAAGTCTTTTTAAGCGTGTATTTCTATTAATAACTCTTCTATATAAATCATTCACATCAGAAACTGCAAATTTTCCACCATCTAAAGCCACCAAAGGTCTTAAATCAGGTGGTAACACAGGTAAATTTGTAATCATCATCCACTCAGGACGATTTGGAACTACTTCATCACTATTTGTATTAGTATTTAAATTACTATTTAAGAAATTTTCAACCACTTTTAAGCGCTTGATGATAGTTTTTTTCTTTGCTTCTGAATTAGTTGCTGCAATATCTTCTTTTAATTTATTTAAAAGCTCAACAAGATCTAAATTTGCTAGTAAATCTCTAACAACTTCACCACCCATTCTAGCTTTAAATCCACTACTTTCATAGCGTTGCATTAAATTTAAATACTGCTCTTCATTTAATACATCACAAAATTCAACTTTTTTAGTATTTTCATTATCATAGTATGCATCACCTGGATTTTCTACTATATATGCTTCATAATACAATACGCGCTCTAAATCTTTCATCTTTACGCCAAGTAAAGTACCGATACGACTTGGCAAAGAATTTACATACCAAATATGAGCCACCGGTGTAACTAATTCAATATGCCCCATTCTTGAACGGCGTACTTTAGAACTAGTAACTTCAACACCACATTTTTCACACTTAATACCTTTAAAACGCATTTTTTTATACTTACCACAAAGACATTCATAATCTCTTACTGGTCCAAAAATTTTAGCGCAAAAAAGCCCGTCTCTTTCAGGCTTTAAAGTTCTATAATTAATTGTTTCTGGTTTTTTTACTTCGCCATAAGACCATGATTTGATTTTTTCAGGACTTGCAAGTCTTAATTGAAAAGCTTCAAAGTCTCTAGGTCTACCATCTTCTTTTATTTCGATAGGTTTAAATTTACTCATTATTCTCATCCTTATCAAAAATCTCAACATCTAAAGCAAGAGATTTTAATTCATTTGTAAGCACAAAGAATGTCTCTGGAATACCTGTTGCTGGAACATTCTCACCTTTTGTTAAAGCTTTATAAGCACTAAATCTACCTTCAACATCATCAGATTTTATGGTTAACATTTCTCTTAGAGTATGAGCTGCTCCATAAGCTTCAAGAGCCCAAACCTCCATCTCTCCAAATCTTTGTCCACCAAATAAAGCCTTACCACCAACTGGTTGTTGTGTTACAAGACTATAAGGTCCAGTACTTCTTGCGTGAACTTTTTCATCTACTAAATGGTGTAATTTAAGCATATACATACATCCAACATGCACACGCTCTGCCATTTTTTCACCAGTTCTTCCATCATAAAGCTCGCTTTTTCCATCCATAGCTATTTTAGCCATTTCAAAAAGCTTGCCAAATTCTTCAACCGTTACGCCTTCAAATACAGGAGTAGCAAATTTCACTCCTTTAGCCCAATCTCTAGCATAAGAAATAAGCTGTTCATCATTTAAAGTTTGCACAAATTTCTTTTCTAATTCAAGTCTAGATACACTACAAATTTCAAGAATTTTTTCACGTAATTCTTTTACAAAATCTTTTTGTTTTCTATCAAAAATTTCTTGAATTTGATCACCTAGTCTCATACCAACAATCCCCAAATGACTTTCAAGAATTTGTCCTATGTTCATACGGCTTGGAACCCCTAGAGGATTTAATGCTATATCAATAGGTCTTCCATCAGGTAAATATGGCATATCAACTTCCGGAACGATATTAGACACAATACCTTTATTTCCATGGCGCCCTGCCATTTTATCCCCAACTTTCAATTTTCTCTTAGTCGCGATATATACTTTAACAAGTTTTACTACCCCACTTGGTAAAATATCATCTTTTTCTAAAATTTCTAATTTTTCATCATGCTCTGTTTTAAGTTTTTTCTTCTCATTTTGGAAATGATTTTTTAAATCATCATATTCTTTTTGTACTTCTTTAGAATAAGCTTTAACTAAAGAATTTAACGCAAAACGATTGATTTTTTCTAATTCTGTAATTTCTACTTTAGAGCCTTTTTTATATTTAACACCATTTATTTCTTCATCTGAATTTAAAGCTGATTTAGAAAGTAAAGAACATACTCTTAAAGTTTCTTCTCTATCCATCATTAAAAGTCTATCATGATGTTCTTTTTCAAGATTTAATTTTTCATCATCATAAGCTTTTATAGCACGTGCATCTTTTTCATAACCTTTTTTAGTAAAGATTTTTACATCTACAACAACACCTTCTAATGAGGCGGTTGCATATAAAGATTTATTTACAACATGTCCAGCTTTTTCACCAAAAATAGCTCTTAATAATCTTTCTTCAGGTGTAGGTTTTACTTCACCCTTAGGTGAAACTTTACCTACCAAAATCATACCAGGCTTTATATGAGTTCCTATTTTTGCAATACCACTCTCATCAAGATGCGCTAAATCTTCTTCTTTTACATTTGGAATATCTTTTGTAATTTCTTCTACACCATCTTTAAGCTCTCTAGCCTCTACTTCTTTTTCATAAATATGAACACTAGTAAAAGTATCTTCACGTAAAATTTTCTCACTAATTACAATAGCATCTTCATAGTTATACCCATGCCATGGCATAAATGCGATTAAGGCATTCTTACCAATAGCAAGCTCTCCTTGATCCATACTTGGGCCATCTGCAATGATTTGACCTGCTTGAATAAATTCGCCTTTTTTCACAATCGGGTGTTGAATAAAAGTTGTATTTTGGTTAGTTCTTAGATTTTTTTCCATTTTATAATGATCAATAAATGGTCCATTTTCATCTTCGCCCAAAATAAAAATATTTTTATTGTCAACTTTTTCTACAATCCCTGCTCTTTTAGCTTTAATAGCCTCCCAAGCATCACGAGCAATGATTTTTTCCATACCAGTACCTACTATAGGTGCTTGTGCGGTTAGTAAAGGCACTGCTTGACGTTGCATGTTTGAACCCATTAAAGCTCTGTTTGCATCATCATGCTCTAAGAATGGGATTAATGACGCTGCAACCCCTACTATCATGCCTGAACAAAGGTCAATCAAATGTACTTCTTCTCTTCTTGCTAGGATTGTTTCACCATCTTGTCTTGCTTCAACAAATTCCTCAACAATATTACCTTTTTCATCAATTTTAGTTGAAGCGGCTGCAATCACCAAGCCCTCTTCTTGAGTAGCAGTCAAGTATACAATTTCATTGCTTACTTTTCCATTTTCTACTTTCTTATAAGGTGCTTCAACAAAGCCTAGATCATTTACTTTAGCATAAGTTGAAAGCGTATTAATTAATCCGATGTTTTGACCTTCTGGAGTTTCAACAGGACAAATTCTTCCATAATGCGTTGCATGAACATCACGTACTTCAAAACCTGCTCTTTCTTTTACTAAACCACCTTCACCAAGTGCTGACAAACGACGTTTATGAGTCACTTCACTCAATGGGTTTGTTTGATCCATAAATTGAGATAATTGACCGCCGGTAAAAAATTCCATAATTGTTACAGTAATTGTCTTAGGATTAATCAAATCATAAGGCATTACTTTATCAATATCTGTATTTAAAGCCGTAAATTTATCTCTAATTGATTTTTGCATTTTAGCAAGACCTACATGAAGTTCATTTGCTAAAAGTTCTCCAATTGATCTTATACGACGATTACCTAAATGGTCTCTATCATCAATATGACCTCTACCATTTTTTACTTTAATTAAATATTTTGCAGTTTTTACTATATCTTCATTGGTTAAAACCGTAACATATTCAGGCGTATCTAAGCCTAATTTATGATTCATTTTCATACGACCAACTTTTGTTAGATCATATCTTTCAGGATTGAAAAATAAATCATTTACAAAGGCTTTTGCAGCATCTTTTACTACTGGTTCGCCTGGTCTCATTACTTTATAAATTCTAATAGCTGCTAAATCATTCTCATCATCTATATTCTCGGTTTGTTTTAATAATTTTAAAGTTTCATTATCTTGAATGAAAGAATTAATAATAGCAGCATCTACTCCATTAGCTAAGTCATTAGCAATATCAAACTGTTTTTCCTCTTTAATTTTTGCTAGTTTTCCCTCATCTAACAGCGTTAAAGAATCAAATAAAACCTCACCAGTTTCTTTATTAATAATAGGATTAGCTAAATACCTATTTGTTAAAATTTCAACTGGATATTCAACCCATTTAACCCCATCTTTTACAAGCTGTTCAGCCTTTTTCTTTGTCATTCTTTTACCAGCTTGATGAATTACATTGCCTTTTTCATCTTTTAAATCATACTCAACTCTATCTAAAAAGTCATTTGGATTAAATTCCGTTAAGAATTTATCTTTTTTAACATGAATGGTTTGTATAGGGTAAAATAATTTTATAATGTCTTGTTTTTTATAACCGAGTGCTCTAAATAAAATTGTAATAGGCACTTTTCTTCTTTTATTGATACGCACATAAAGCACATCTTTAGCATCATATTCAAAATAAAGCCAAGAGCCACGATCTGGTATGATTTGGGCTGTATATACTAATTTATTTGCAACAGTAGAACTTTCTTCTTCTTTAAATATAACACCCGGACTTCTATGAAGTTGATTTACTACAACCCTTTCTACTCCATTAATAATAAAAGAAATTCTATCTGTCATTAAAGGAATTTCTCTAATATAAATTTCTTGTTCTTTAATATCTTTTATACCAATTTTTTCACCCGTTTTTTCATCTTTTTCATGTAAAGTTAAACGGATTTTCATTTTTAAATTTACAGAATAAGTCAAACCTCTTTCCATACACTCTCTAATAGTGTACTTAGGTTTACCTACTTCACTACTTACATATTCTAAACTTAATCTATTTTGTGGATCATGAATTGGAAAAATAGATTTAAATACTTTTTCAATTCCACTTTCTGAATTTTTAGCATCTATGTTTAAAAAATAATCAAAACTTTTCTTTTGTAATTGTAATAAATTTGGAATGTCTATTTGTTGTGGAACATTCGAGAAGTCTATTCTTAAACGATTTCCTGATTGTGAATTTAACATATTATTATACCCCATGGTAAAAGTATTGAAAGAAAGAATCCTAATTAAAGGAAAACAAGAAAGGATATAAAATCCTTTCTTTTAAAACAAAAAAATTATTTAAGCTCAACCTTAGCGCCAGCTTCTTCAAGTTGTTTTTTAGCTTCTTCAGCTTCAGCTTTGCTAACACCTTCTTTAAGAACTGATGGAGTTTGTTCAACAGCATCTTTTGCTTCTTTTAGTCCAAGACCAGTTAAAGCACGAACAACTTTAATTACATTGATTTTTTTATCGCCACCATCTTGTAATACGATGTCAAATTCAGTTTTTTCTTCAGCAGCACCGCCAGCAGCACCTGCAACAGCAGCACCTGCAACCATAACTGGAGCAGCAGAAACACCAAATTTTTCTTCAAATTCTTTTACTAATTCTGAAAGTTCAAGAACGCTTAGGTTAGAAATAAATTCTAATACATCTTCTTTAGTAATTGCCATTTTTTATCCTTTTTAAATTTTATTCAGCTTCTTTTTTTTCTTTTAATGCATTTAATCCAATTGTAAAATTGGTGATTGGTGCATTCCAAACTTGCAAAAGCATAGCAAGTAATTCATTGCGAGAAGGCATTTTAGCTAAAGCTTTAACTTTATCTACTGAAGCAACTTCACCATCAATAAATGCGGTTTTGATCTCAAATGTTTGATTAGCTTCGCTAAATTTATCAGCAACTTTTGAAACATTTAATTGGTCTTCACCCCAAAGATAAATATTTGTATCTTTAAGTTCCATTCCATCTTTGCCGGCATTTTTAAGAGCAATACTTGCTAAAGTATTTTTAATAATTTGAACTTTAACATCCATTTCTCTCGCATTATTTCTTAACTCTTCAAGTTTTTTAGTGTTTAAACCTTTGTAGTTACAAACTACAACAGCTTCACTAGCCTTAAAACCCTCTTCAAGCTTAGAAACAAGTTCAATTTTTTGGCTTTTAGTCATCTTTACTCCTTTCCGACCGGTGATTTCAAGCAGAGCAGAAAATCTAATTAAGTCCTAAGACCTCGGCTATCTCCAATCTAAGATAAAAATTAGATAAAATAAAAGTTATTATCTTATCTAATTTTTATTAATGAGAGAAAAACTCTCATTAATTTTATTTTGTATCAAGTAATTCTTGAGTATCAAGAGAAAGAGAAGGACTCATAGTCAAAGAAAGACTAGCATTTTTAATATATCTTCCTTTTGCAGCAGCTGGTTTATGTTTATTAATAGCTTTTACAAATGCTGTCATATTTTCTTTTAATTGTTCTTGAGTAAAACTAACTTTACCCAAACCTGCATGGATGTTTCCTTGTTTATCAACACGGAAATTAACTTGTCCATTTTTAGCATTATTAACAGCTTGAGCAACATCCATTGTTACTGTACCTGTTTTAGGATTTGGCATCAAACCTTTAGGCCCTAAAATACGACCTACTTTACCTACTAGACCCATTAAATTTGGTGTAGCAATTAAAACATCAAAATTCATATTACCTTTTTGAATTTCTTCTACTAAATCATCGCTACCAACTATATCAGCACCTACATTTTTCGCTTCATCAGCTTTTGCATCTTTTGCAATAACAGCAACACGAACTTTTTTACCTGTACCGCAAGGTAAAACAACACTACCTCTTACCATTTGATCTGCATGCCTTGGATCAACATTTAATTTTAAAGCAATTTCAACTGTTTCATCAAATTTAGCAGAAGCAAGAGTTTTTACTGTGCTTATTGCCTCATCCATTAAATAGTTTTTATTTGAATCTATTTTTTTTAATAATTCTGTAAATCTTTTAGTATTTTTAGACATCAATTTTCTCCGCATTTTATATAAAGTGCTACCGCCTTTTTAAACTCTTGGCGGTAAAGAGTATTAATCTACGATTTCAACACCCATAGAACGAGCAGAACCCATGATAATTTTAGCAGCTTGCTCTCTATCTTTTGTATTCATATCAGCGATTTTTTTATCTACAATTTCTAAAACTTGTGCTTTAGTTAATTTACCTACTTTATTTTTTAAAGGGTTATCTGCACCTTTAGAAATACCTGCAGCTTTTTTAATTAAATCTGTAGCTGGTGGTTGTTTTGTTATAAATGTAAAGCTTTTATCTGCATAAACAGTAATAACAACTGGAATATTAAAACCAGCCATATCTTTTGTTCTTTCATTAAATGCCTTACAAAATTCCATAATATTAACACCTTGTTGACCTAAAGCAGGACCAACTGGAGGTGATGGATTAGCCTTAGTAGCAGCTATTTGTAATTTAATTTCTCCTACGACTTTTTTAGCCATAACCTTTCTCCTTTACTTACTATATAATCAAACTATTTTTTCAACTTGAGAGTATAAGATTTCTACTGGAGTTGATCTACCAAATATAGAAACATTTAGCTTTAAAACGCCTCTAACCATATCATATTCCTCTACAATACCAACAAAGTTTGCAAAAGGACCTTCAGTTATTCTTACACTTTCTTCTTTATCAAATGAAATTTTAGGCTTAGGTGCTGCTTTATTTTTCACCTTTTCTAAAATAAGATTGATATCTTTTTCACTTAATGGGGTTGGTTTTTTACTTTCACCTATAAAACGACCAACCTTTGGTAAAGACTGAATTTTATGCCAAAGCTCTGTTGATAAGTCTATATTAGCAAATACATAGCCTGAATATAAACTTCTTTCGCTTATTTTTTCTTTACCATTTTTAAATTCAATCACATCTTCAGTTGGAACAATTACTTCTAATAATTGCTCTTGAATTCCATGATCTCTAACTAAATTTTCTATGGCTCTTTTTACAGCCATCTCACTACCTGCATAAGTTTGAATTGCATACCATTTATGATTCATTTTTCTATCCTATAATCTTAGATAATGAAAATGACATAATCAAATCAACTAATGCTAAAAATAATGAAACAACAGTAACAACTACAAAAACTGTAATATAAGCATTTCTAACTTGCTCTTTCAAAGGCCAAATTACTTTTCCTAATTCAGCTTTTGACAATTTAAAATAAGTTATTAGTTTTTCCATATTTTACCTTATTTTGTGGCAGGGCAAGAGGGATTCGAACCCCCAACCATCGGATTTGGAATCCGGCGCTCTACCGTTGGAGCTATTGCCCTAAGGGCTTTTTTATAAAAGCCTTAACTTTTTAATTTAACTTCTTTATGAATTGTATGTTTTTTCAATCTTGGGCAATATTTTTTTAATTCTAACTTTTCAGTTGTATTTTTACTATTTTTAAAAGTGCTATAATTAATATCACCGCACTCTTCACATTTTAAACCAACTTTAATTCTCATTTTTATTCCTTAAAAAGCGAGATTAAATCTCGCTTATAATTATTTAATAATTTTAGAAACAACACCTGAACCAACAGTACGGCCACCTTCACGGATAGCAAAACGAGTACCTTCTTCAAGTGCAACTGGTGCAATAAGACTTACAGTAATTCTAACATTATCGCCCGGCATAACCATTTCAACGCCTTCTGCAAGTTGGATAGAACCAGTAACATCAGTTGTTCTTACATAAAATTGTGGTCTATAGTTATTAAAGAATGGAGTATGGCGTCCACCTTCATCTTTATTTAAAATATAAACTTCTGCTTCAAAATCAGTGTGAGGAGTGATTGATTTAGGTTTAGCAAGAACCATACCACGAAGAACATCTTCTTTTTTAGTTCCACGAAGAAGAACACCAACGTTATCTCCTGCTTCACCTTGATCCATTTCTTTTCTAAACATTTCAACACCAGTTACTGTAGTGCTTTGTGTTTCTCTAATACCAACGATTTCAATAGTATCACCAACTTTAACAATACCTTTTTCAATTCTACCAGTAACAACTGTACCACGACCTGAAATTGAGAATACATCTTCGATAGGCATTAAGAAATCTTTATCTGTATCACGAGCTGGAGTTGGAATATACTCATCAACTGCTGCCATAAGATCTAAGATTTTTTTAGACCATTCACCATCTTGTCCAGCTTTTGCTTCTTCAAGAGCTTGTAAAGCTGAACCTGAAATAATCGGAGTATCATCTCCTGGGAAATCATAAGAGCTTAATAATTCTCTAATTTCCATTTCAACTAATTCTAATAACTCAGCATCATCAACCATATCAGCTTTGTTCATGAAAACAACAATATATGGTACACCTACTTGACGAGAAAGTAAGATGTGCTCTCTAGTTTGTGGCATTGGGCCGTCTGCTGCAGAAACAACAAGAATAGCACCGTCCATTTGAGCAGCACCAGTAATCATGTTTTTAACATAGTCAGCGTGACCTGGGCAGTCTACGTGAGCATAGTGACGATTTTCTGTTTCATACTCAATGTGAGAAGTAGCAATAGTAATACCACGCTCTTTTTCTTCAGGAGCATTATCGATATTATCATAATCTTTAAGCTCAGCCAAACCTCTTCTTGAAAGAACAGCAGAGATAGCAGCTGTTAAAGTAGTTTTACCGTGGTCAACGTGACCAATAGTACCAATATTTACGTGAGGCTTATTACGTGAAAATTTTTCTTTAGCCATCTTTTTCCTCCATATAAAATTTACAAACAAATACTAATTTATGTTTTATAATCTTTTGAAATCAATGGAGCTCATAGCGGGACTTGAACCCGCGACCTCTCCCTTACCAAGGGAGTGCTCTACCTCTGAGCCATACGAGCGCTCAGAAAAATTAAAAACATAAACTATAAAATTTTGGAAATTTGAAACTGCTAGAAATTCTGAATTTAAAAACAGCTCCCAGTTTCACTCTACCAAAATCAGGTTGGAGCGGGAAACGGGACTCGAACCCGCGACCCTCAGCTTGGAAGGCTGATGCTCTAGCCAACTGAGCTACTCCCGCAAAGCAATGGTGGTGAGTCGTGGATTCGAACCACGGAAGGCGAAAGCCAGCAGATTTACAGTCTGCCCTCGTTGGCCACTTGAGTAACTCACCATGAATAATAATGCTTTTTATTTCTGGTCAAACACTGCTATTAACAATGGAGCTGGTTAAGGGACTTGAACCCCCGACCTGCTGCTTACAAGGCAGCTGCTCTACCAACTGAGCTAAACCAGCAAAAAATAAAGTTGAATTATAATGTAATTTTGAATTAATGTCAAGTGTTTTAAATAATTTTGTATAATTTTTAAAAAATAAAGGATTTATTATGAAAATTTTATTTTCACCTAGTGAGGGAAAAAGTAAAACAAATACACATAGTTGTTTAAATGAAAAATCATTCATATTTAACAAGTTATACGATAAAAGACTTGAAGTAATTGCTAAATACAAAAATTTTATTAAAGAATGTGATGAAAATGTTCTTGAAAAATTTTTTGGTATCAAAGACAAAGATGAACTATATAATCTTAGCCAAGATATATTAAAAAAAGATACAACTAAAGCGGTTCAAAGATACAATGGTGTTGCTTTTGAATATTTAGATTATGAAAGTTTGGATGAAATAGCTAAAAAATATATAGATGAAAATGTATTAATATTTTCAAATCTTTTTGGTCCTATTTTAGCAAAAGATTTAATACCTTATTATAAATTAAAACAAGGAGAGAAAATCAAAGATTTTAATATAGAAAAATTTTATAAAAATAATTTTTCAAGTAAACTTGATGATTTTTTAGAAAATGAATTAATAATCGATCTTAGAGCCAAATTTTATGAAAAATTTTACACCATTAAACAACCCTTTA